>JAVCCK010000039.1 GCA_030765525.1 Candidatus Lernaella stagnicola | reverse complement strand
GCAAACGCGCGTCGGCGCGACCTTGCATGTCGACAGCAAAAAAAACCGCGCTCGCCGGCGGCGGGGCAAGGGTAAAAGGGCAAAAGAGCCCAAGGGTCATTTTTCAGTCCCGACACATCGAAACCCGCCGTTGAAGTAGAACGTAATCGAAGGTTGAATCCTGATCCGAAACGACGCGCGTACGCTTCGAGGATTACTGCCCCAGCTACCACCCCGCAGCACGCGGTACGGAGATTGGTTATCATTTCTCGGGTTGCGCTCAGGCATCTTCGAATACCAATCCTTGTCAAACCAATCCTCGCACCACTCCCAGACGTTGCCCAGCATGTCGTACAGCCCGTAGGCGTTCGGCTGCCTCTGGCCTACGGGGTGGGTTTTCTTGCCGGAATTGCCCCGATACCAAGCTATAGCGTCGATCTCGCCATACCGCGCGCCCGTCGTGCCGCCCCGCGCCGCGTATTCCCACTCGGCCTCGGTGGGCAAGCGTTTGCCCACTTTCCCGCAGTAGCTGCGGGCGTCGTTCCAATTCACCGTTTCCACCGGGCAAGTCGTGCAACCTGAAAAACGACTCGGGTTCGCGCCCATAACACGTTGGTATTCCGCCTGCGTCACCTCGTGGATGTCGATGAAAAAGGCATCCACGTACACCCGCTTGCTGGGTTTTTCGCGGTCGAAACACTCCCCATCTCCGGGCGAACAGCCCATCTTAAACCAACCGCCCGGAATGTGGACCATGCCGTCGGGGTTGTAGGCTTTCTTTTTAACCGGCGTCGGCGTCGAATCCGGTTCCACCCCGGCGAGAGAAAAGGTCGCGGTCACGAGAAAAAGAGCCGCCAGCAGTACGCACAGTAAAATTGAAAGCCGGTTGATGGTCATGGCTGTCCCTCCCCGGATTGATGGCAGTTTTCGCTACCTCGTCATTCTGATCGACGTGATCGTTATTTTTTTCGTCACAGAGACCATCTTGCCGCTTGTTGCGTTGTATTCTGAAACAATTTGTTCATTGCAGTTCAAGGATCCGGAAAACGTCAAGGCGTTCGGTGAAACGAGTCGCAATTGTACATTCGCATAGCAGCCGGATTTTTCATCAAAGAACCAGCGCAAAGGGGCGTCCAAAATCCATCCGGAACCCGCCTTTTCCAAAAAACCGTTACTTGAGCAACTATCGGAACTGACAGTTCTGTCATTTGCGTCTAATAGAAAGGTTCCGGCTAATTGTCCCGCCTGGTCGAGGTAACCCGGCGGCAATCCCAACTGACTCAATTGTCGCATTGATTCCGGATCGGGACGATTCGTTCGTTTGTAAACGACTTCAACTTGCCACGTCCCCGAAAGGTCCGGCGTTTGCGGTTTTGGCGGCTCCGGCGTCTTCGGCGGCTTTTTTTGCGCTTCTATTTCGTTTCTCAGCCGTTGGTTTTCTTTCTCCATTTCTTCTTGCCGCTTTTTAATTTCGAGCAGCGTTCTTTCCGTTTCTTCCTGCTTCTCCAGCTTACTGATAATATTCCGAGCCTTCGCGGTGTAAGGCGAATCGGGGTAGGCGACAATCAATCCTTTGAAAAGATCTTTCGCGGCGTCAGTTTGGCCGTCGTTCATCAGTTGGACGCCTTTATCGTAAAGCGTTTTGGCCGGGTCTGGGGGGCGGTAGGGATGCGGTTTGGGCTTCGCCGTCGAATCCGGTTCCACCCCCCCGGCGGCGAAGGCAAGGCCCACGCCGACGGTTACCAACAATGTTAACAGCAAGCACAAGGGAATTAATCGACCTCGTTTCGTCGGCATTTTTGCCTCCGATCCTTTCTCACCGGCGCTTATTTAGCTCAACGGAAGCCGGCGGCGGACAAACTCGCTTTGAACATCTGAAATTCAAGACTTCATACCACTTGCGAGTCTCTTGCATCAAGGTCGGCCGGTGAGTATCAAATTTTCCGTAAAAGAAGTTATCGGGCAAGGTTAGCGAGGAATCCGTTTGTCCCGGTGGCTTTATCCGAGCTTTCGCCTTAGATTATGATTCTGTTTTACGCTAAGAAGCTATTAATCAATCGGTCGTGGATCTACCGGAAGGGGGATTGCATGCGTCGCATCGCTACGAAACTACTCGTTTTGTTTTTATTAATCATGGTTTTAGGAGTCCTGTCAGGTTGTGGGAAAACCATACCGGCGGGGCACCGGGGCGTCTATTTCAACTGGCGCGCGGGCACTGACACCGGCACCGCGCTGACCGAAGGATGGAACTGGCTGGCCCCCTGGAACCGCATCTACCTTTACGACGTGCGCGTCAAAGATCAGCAGGAGGATCTTTCCATCCTCACACGCGACCAACTCAACATCAAATGCGACCTGTCGATACGCTTTCAGCCGGTAGCCGACAAGGTCGGCATACTCCACCAGAATATCGGTCCGGAATACTACACGACGATCGTGCGGCCGACCGTGCGCAACGTCACCCGCGAGGTCATCGCCGGCTACGACAGCATCGACGCGTATACCAAACGCTCCGAAATACAGGACACCATCTTCAAGGGCGTAGTAGCCAAATTGGATCAAAAGCCCATCGCCATCTCGGCCATCATGCTGCGCAACATGGACTTCCCCAGGTCGGTAACCGACGCCATCGAGCGCAAGCTCGCTATGAAGCAGGAAGCCGAGAAAATGAAGTTTGTTCTCGAAAAAGAGCGACTGGAAGCCGAGCGAAAACGCGTCGAAGCCAGAGGCATCGCCGACTTCCAGATTATCGTCACCAAGGGCATCAACGAGAACCTGCTGCGCTGGAAGGGCATCGAGGCCACGCTCAAACTCGCCGAATCGCAAAACTCGAAAGTCGTGGTCATCGGCGGCGCCGGCGACGGCCTACCGCTGATTCTCGGGAAGTAACGCCTTTTCCTTTTTTGCGCTGGGTGGAATACTCGGCTGGTGATTTCCATTCGAGCGATAGCCTGCGCGGCGGCCTGTTTCGCCGTGGCGGTCCTGGCGGCGGCGTGCGCCCCCCGGCCCTTCGAAGAGGGCGGGCGCGCGCTCGTGGTCGGTATCGAACTGTACCCCAGACTCAATCGTAGCGTGGGTGATGCGGTAGACCAGGCGCGACACGTACACGCGGCGCTGCAAAAAGCCGGCGTCAAAAGCAAACTGCTGCTCGGCGAGGCGGCAACGCGCGAGGCGATCCGCGACGGCCTCGAAGAATTGGCCGCCGATTTGACACCGGGGCCCCGTCTTTTCGTGTTTCGCGGTTTGCTGCAGACGCACGACCCGCCGCAGATGAGCGACTCGATGGCGGCGGTGCACGCCTATGCCGAAACGCAACGCGAATCCGGGTCCCTGATCTATCCCGCCACGCTTGCCCCGGCTCAGTTGATCGAACCCTTCCTCGCGCAGCAACGCGAAGGCAACCTCGTGCTCGTGCTCGATGGCGGGCCGCTTGATCAAGAAATAAACGTCCCGGCCGCGGCGGGTCGATGGCGCGTGCTGGCGACTACTTCCGGCTACGGCCAAGCGGCGCTGCCCGGCGGCACGCTAATCCGCCGTGTGGCCGTCGCGCCGCGCCAGGCAGATGCCGACGGGGACGGCCTGACCACCGGCCTGGAATTGGCGGCGTTTCTCACCGAGCCCGGAAACGACGCCGAGGCGCGCACCGGTCGCACCAACCTGGCGGAGCACGAAGCGAAAGATTGGGCCGGGCGCGGGCTCTGGCGGATGCGCGGTGTGAAGACCGGCAAACCCGAGGAACAGGACTTTTTGGCCACCCTGCGCCGCCACGAATACCAACGCGCGTGTCGGATGCGATTCACGAGCCAATGGCCACTGTTGGCTTCGGCCGCTCGGCAAAGCGTCCATCCCAACCTGGCCGTGGCGGCCCTGCGTGGTTTTCGCCGCGGGGTGCAGACCTGCTTGCCCGATGATGATCCCGTCGCAGCGCTGGAAAACGAACTCCGCGCACCAAACCCCGACCCGATTGCAGGGATGGTTCGCGTGCCCGCCGGAAAAGTCCGCGCCGGTTGCGACCCTCAACGTCACACCTGTTCCGGCGACGACGCGCCGCCGCGCACGGCCCAGCTCCCGGCCTTTTACATGGACCTTACAGAAGTGACCCTGGGCGATTATCTCTTGTGCGTCGAGGCCGGAGCGTGCGATACGCCCGATCGAGCGGGCCATTTCTGCGTCGCCGGCCGCACCGACAACCACCGCATGGCGGTCAACTGCGTGAACTGGCGCAACGCCGCGCGCTATTGCGTCTTCGCGGGCAAGCGTTTGCCGACCGAGTTGGAATGGGAACGCGCCGCCCGTGGCGGCGACGGCCGTGGGTATCCTTGGGGAGAAAACTTCCTTCCGGACGCAGCCAACTGCGCCGACTACGCCAAACAAGACGGACACCGTTTCGTCGCGCCCGCCGGGGCACTGCCCGCCGGGGCGGGTCCCTTTGGAACGCTGGATATGGCCGGTAATCTTAACGAATGGGTCGCCGACCCGGCATCCGAGAAATGGCACACCGATTACGGCGGCAACCCGCTGCCGGAACCGGTCACGGCGCGACTGGCCAAAGGAGGAGGGTGGGGCGCATCACCGGAGCAGTGCACGACGTACCGCCGCTGGATCGCTCCCGAAACCGCCGTGGAAGGAAATTGGGGCTTCCGCTGCGCCCGCGATGCTCAGAACCCGTAGCGAGCGCTCAAACCGACGCGGCTTTCGCCTTCGCGGAAACCGACGAGCGTGTCGTCATTGCCGCCGATGAGGTTGGCGCTCGCGGAGACCTTCAGCCGGTCGGTGGCCGACCAGGTCAGCATCGGGTTGACCGACCAGCCCGCCGCGAACCAATCGCCGCTGCGCCAGTTTTTGCCGTTGAGTTCGGTCAGGTCCCAAATCGCCAACGCTTCGAGCATGAGCTTTTCGTCCAAAAACGGCTTGCGCAGCGCCACGCCCAGGATGTGCGTCCAACCGCGCTCCCAGAAATCATCCTCGCGGTCGACGATGTACCGCTCCAGCAGCATGCCCTTGACGAGGATGTCGTACTCGAAGGTGTATTCGACGTTAGCCAGCCAACTCGCCTGATCGCGCGTGACGGACCACAAGTCGTTGCGGTAGGTGTGACGCCGCCATTCGTACAAGCCCTCGGCCTGGAAGCTGATGTCCCAAACGCGCGTCGACAAGCCCAGCCCCGCCGACGGTGTGCGGTGATGCACGAGCGCCGCCGGGTCCTTGAGCGCGCGCAGCGTGTCCTGGCTCAGATCGGGCGGCTCGCGCAAACCGTTTTCGTCGCGGACCAGCAGGTTTTCCAGGTCGCGCAAATGCGGATTCAGGTGCAGCGTGGGGATATCGTCCCACAAATAGAAATAGGTGGCCTGCAGGTCGATGGCCGGCGAGGTGTAGCGCAGCCGCGCGGCCACTTCCGGCGCGGTGATATCCTGATCCGGGATTTCGGTACGCGTCTCCCAGTACTCGGGGTCGGAAAGCATGTCGTGGATCTCATCGCTCCATTCGGGTAAATAGAACACCATCGACCTTTCAAAACGCCGCCAACCCTCATCCTGCCGCAGGGCGTTCAACACGATATCCACCGGGAACTCGTGACCCACCGCCGCGAAGTCGCCGCCGACCACAGAGTAACGCGGCGTGGTGAACAGCGGCATGAACGCCGCCTCCAACTGCACCGGCCCCAGGTACACCACCGGGCGGATCATCGGCGTGCCCAGGCGCGACAGCGAAACCTCTTGGTCGAGCACGCGGCGGTAATCGTACGGGTTGAGTTGGTCGTGCAGGCTCAGCATATCGGCCACGGCCCAGGACGTGATTTGCTGGCCGACGAACAGGTCGAAGGGGCCGATGCGGAATTTGCCGTAAAGCTCGCGCAGTTCGGGGATGAACTCGCCGTCGGTTTCTTCGCCGTGTTCCAGGCGGTATTCGAAGGCCGCGCTGACAAAGCCGGCGTAGTCGAAGCCCCAGGAGGCCGAGGCCGCGGCGTAGCCGTACAGTACGTTCGACCACACTTTCTCATGGGCCATGTCCCACGTCGTGTCGGCTGCGGTTTTGTAAGCCGCCAGTCCTTCAAAGCGCGCGCCGGCAGCGGCCGGGGAGGGCCAGGCCAACCCCAGGCACAGCAGTAGACCGACCGCCCACCGCATGCACGTCCGGCTTTGCCGACAAGTCATGAGCTTCGCGCTTCGCTCCTTATCCATCGTGGTTTGAAAAAAGACGCCCGGCGGCTTCACCGACCCGGAGTCGCGCGCATTATATCGACAAGCCCGGGTAAGTCCTAGTCCCCGGCAATGCGGCCGGTTTTCTTGTTCGACCCGCATCCCGGCAATCGAAATAAAAAAGCCGGGCCCCGTTCAAGAGCCCGGCTTGTCGTGGTGATGGTTGCTTAGTCGCGCAGCAACGTTGAGGCGATCACCAGCCGCTGAATTTCGCTGGTGCCTTCGTAAATCTCCGTGATTTTCGCGTCGCGGAAATGACGCTCGACCGGGTACTCCTTGGTGTAGCCGTACCCGCCGTGAATTTGAATCGCCTTGGTCGTGGCGCGCATGCACGCTTCGGCCGCGAACAGTTTGGCCATGGCCGAGAACTTGCTGAAACCCTTGACCTTGTTGGCTTTCATCCACGCCGCCCGGTAGGTGAGCAAGCGGGCGGCTTCGATCTCGGTGCCCATGTCGGCGATCATCCATTGAATCGCCTGCATTTTGGCCAACGGTTTGCCGAACTGCACCCGCTCCTTGGAGTACTTGATGCACTCGTCCAGCGCCGCCTGCGCAATGCCTACAGCCTGCGCGGCGATGCCGATGCGCCCGCCGTCCAGCGTGCCCAGAGCGATTTTGAAGCCCTGACCGACTTCGCCCAGTTGGTTTTCGACCGGTACGCGGCAGTTTTCGAAAACGAGTTCCGTGGTGGAAGTGGCGCGGATGCCCATCTTGTCTTCCACCTTGCCGACCGAATAGCCGGGGGCGTCGCTGGGCACGATCAGCGCGACCTGCCCCTTGTAGCCCATGCTGCGATCGGTGGTGGCGAACACGATGGCCACGCTCGCTTCCTTGCCGTTGGTGATAAACAGCTTGGCGCCGTTGATGACCCACTCGTCACCTTGTTTTTCGGCCACGGTCGTCAAGCTTCCGGCGTCGGACCCCGCGCCGGCCTCGGTAAGGCCGAAGCAACCGATCCACTCGGCGGTCGTCATGCGGGACAAGAACTTCTGCTTCTGTTCTTCGGTACCGAAGTTGTAGATCGGGTCGCACGCCAGGCTCGTGTGGGCCGAGCAAATCACGCCCGTGCCCCCGCAGCCCCGCGAGAGTTCTTCGACCACGATGGCGTAGGCGAGATAGTCCATGCCGGCGCCGTTGTATTCGACGTCGTAGGGCACACCCATCAGGCCCAGTTCGCCCATCTTTTTGACGACGTCGACGGGAAACTCGTGCTTTTCATCCCACTCAGCGGCGTTGGGTTTCAGTTCCTTTTCGGCGAAATCCCTCACCATGTCCTGCAAAGCGCGGCATTCATCGTTGAATTCAAAGTGCATGGACGGGCTCCTTTATTTGTCCTTGAAATCCGGTTTACGCTTTTCCAGAAACGCTTTCATGCCTTCTTTTTGATCCTTCGTCGAGCAGAGAATCGCGAAAGCCTGGCGTTCCAGGAATAGGGCGTTGGGCAAGTCCACGTCCACGCCCTTGTTGATGGCATCAATCGCCGCCTGCACGGCCGGACGACTGAATGCGGCGATGCGCCGCGCCGTTTTCTTCGCTTCGTCCAACAACATCTCCGCGGGGAAAATTTTGTTGATCAATCCGATGCGCCGAGCTTCCTCCGCGTCGATCCTGTCACCGGTGAGCACCAGCTCTTTGGCCCTGGCTTTGCCGACCAGGCGCGGCAAGCGCTGCGTGCCGCCGAAGCCCGGGATGATGCCCAACATGATTTCCGGCTGGCCGAATTTGGCGTTGGCCGAGGCGTAGATGAAATCGCAGGCCATTGCCAGTTCCGTGCCGCCGCCCAGGGCGAAGCCGTTTACCGCAGCGATGACCGGCTTCGGGCAATTTTCGATCGTCAGCGTGAGTTGTTGGCCCAACGCTGCGAAAAGATTGGCTTTCAATGGATTGTATTTGGCCATCTCGCTGATGTCGGCTCCGGCCACAAAGGCTTTTTCACCGGCGCCGGTCAGCACCACGGCGCGCACCGCCTTGTCCTTGATGATCTTATCGAAGGCACTTTGCAGTTCCTTGATCGTCGCGCTGTTGAGCGCGTTGAGTGCGTGCGGCCGATTGATGATCACCACGGCCACTCCGGCTTCGATTTCCAGCAGAATATTTTTGTAAGCCATACCTGCCTCCTTTATTCGACTTTTTCAAAGAGCATTGCGATGGCTTCGCCGCCGCCGATACACAGGCTGGCGGCGCCGCGTTTCATTTCGGGATTGCGTTGCATAATGTTGAGCAGCGTGAGCAGGATACGCGTTCCGGAGGCGCCGATGGGGTGCCCGATCGCGACTGCGCCACCGTGAAGGTCCACTTTGTCCGGATCGAGACCGAGGTCGTCGTTGGTTTTGAGCGAAACCACCGAGAAGGCCTCGTTGATCTCCCACACGTCCACGTCGTCGGCTTGCCAGTCGGCCTTGGCCAACACTTTTTTGATCGAGTCGATGGGGGCGAGGGTGAACCATTGCGGCTCCAGGCTTGCCGTGGCCTGCGCGACGAACTTCACCAGGGGCGTTAGGCCCAGCGCCTTGCCCTTTTCGGCCGAAACCAGCACCACCGCACCCGCGCCGTCGTTGATCGAACTGGCGTTGGCGGCCGTGATCACGCCGTCTTTGTTGAATGCCGGGCGGAGTTTCGGAATTTTGTCGAACTTGCCGCGGCCGGGTTCTTCGTCCTGATCGATCACCAGCGGGTCGCCCCTGCGCTGGGGCACTTTCACCGGCACGATTTCCCAATCGAAGATGCCGTCTTTTTGCGCCTGTATCGCTTTTTTGTAGGATGCAATCGTGAACTCGTCGAGTTGCTCGCGGGTGTATCCATATTTGGCCGCGGTTTGATCCGCGAAATTGCCCATATGGCAATTGTTGTGACTATCCCAGAGCCCATCTTTGATCATCGTGTCTTCAAGGGTGAAGTTGCCCATACGATAACCGGCGCGGGTTTTCGCCAGGGAGTGAGGCGCGAGGGTCATGCTCTCCATGCCCCCGGCGACCACGACGTCGGCGTCGCCGCACAGAATCGCCTGAACGCCCAGCCCGACCGATTTCAAGCCGCTGCCGCACACCTTGTTGATGGTCATCGCCGCCACTTTGGCGGGCAAACCGGCCTTGATCATCGCCATGCGGGCCGGCGCTTGACCTTGGTTGGCGGGCAAAACGCAGCCCATAATGACTTCGTCGATATCATCGTCGGAGACGCCGCTGCGCTCGATCGCGCCGCGAATCGCGGTCGCACCCAAATCCGTACACGTAACGGTGGCAAAAACACCATTGAATGAACCTACCGGCGTACGTGCCGCGCCTACAATCCACACCTCTTTCATACTGATATCCTCCTGCGAAAAGCGTGAAAACTTTTACTAAATTGCTGATTTACCCCGTGTTATGGGGGCGTTTCCTACAGTCCAAAAGGTGCGCTTTTGTATCACTGAATGAGGCTTCAGTCAATGGCCAAAGGGGCGGTATTTTGGCTATTTGGGCTCTTTTTTACCGAAAAAACGACTAAAGAGCCCCTATTACGCCGGTGGGGGCTTGGGAAGTGAAGCGCGAATCTCTTTTCTGAGCGAGTGAATATCTTCGCTGAGCAGTTCGGCCGACCCGGTGTCGAGTTTCGTTTCGCCCACGAGGCGAAAAACGGTGTCGCGAAGTTCAGCGAGTTGAGCAAGCAAGGTTTCGCTGGGGAGTCTGCCGTATTCGTGCGCCGCGGCGATCTTGCGCAGCATGGTGTCAACGTCCCGGAAGTTGCGTTTGGTCAATAACCAATAATAGATATTGACCCCGGTCATGAAGATGACCATCACTGCCGCCAAGTTGCCGAACAACGCGACGAAAAAATAGAGCATGCTGCGGGTTCGCTTGGCCACGAAACGCATCGACCGAATACCGCGGTGGCGAAAAACCGTTTCAAAGTCTGCAATTTTTTCGAGATTAAGCGGCTCTTTGACTGAAATCGCACGCTTGTTGAGCAGATAATCAAACTGCCGTATCAACGAACGCTTGAACTCGCTCAGTTCCTCCGGACGACAATAGTTTTTGCAGGCGCCCCAGAGCCCGATTTGCATGTCGGGTCCGTATTGCTCGCGCATGAAGCGGTTGCTTTTCATGAATAGGTAGGTCAACAGCCGCCGGTGAGCCGTTTTCACGCCCCGCGAACGGAAATATTCCAACGCCTGGGCCGGGCTTGATTCGATCTCGATATGGCCGGGAAATGTGGCCCACAAACCCGGCTCAAGCGCGCCGGACGCCTGTTCATCCTGGTCGATCACGACGACTAAATAGACGTTCTTCGGGATCGAGAAAGTCCGCCCGCTGGGCAGCGTCGTGGTGTTGATTTCCTGCCTGGTTACGTTCCCCCCCCCTTGTCCGGACTCTACTGGGGGCTTTCTCGCGTCGTTGAGTTCCTGCTTGAACTCGTTCTCCACTTTCGATCCGAACAGGCGGTTGGTGCTGGTTTTGTTCATGTTGTCGATGACGAATACGTAGCGATTCTCCGGATCGGCGGCGGCACGGAACATGAATTTCGGCAGGAATCCCCATTCCCACTCCCAGGTTTCCGGATTGCGGCGCTCGATCAATCGCTCGTACCCATCGCGCCCCTCGGTGACGTCGAATTTCTCAAAACGTGACCCATCGCCCGCCAAAAAAACGCTTGCCCGGGTCGCCACGGTTGTCAGCCCCCCGCCACTAACTCCGGTGACAATCGCCCGCTTATTCGTTTCGATCTTGGTCACGACGTCGAGAAAAGCGGCCGTCGTAAAGATGATTCGGTAATCTCCGTTGACCAAGGAGTGCAACCGTCGTGACGCTTCCTCCGGGCTCACCGTGGGATGCAACCGAAGGTACGTGCCAAGGAGGTCTTCATCGGCGGCGTGGATCCAGTGAATCTTTTTCTTGTCGAGTTCAACGACGGTTTGATAATCGGGGTCGATGTTGCAGCTATAGAATATGAACGGCAGGGCGAGGGCGCCGAGGCAAATCAACGCAAATAACATCGTATAACGGCGCGACGACCACATCCGAAACAAGCGAGGAGGAGACATAGATCAAGATCCCCATTGATCGTAGAGAATTCAGCAATATCGAAGACTAAGCATGATATCCGGGCGGACGTCAATGAGCAATTGGAAAGCTAGAAACTTTTCAGATCAATCGGGATTTCTTCAATCAAACGCTCGGCCAGGGTGTCGCGGGAGTCGACTTCGTCGACCGGATCGGGATCCGCTAGGGCAAGCTCCGACGCCGTCATTTGCGGCCCCCACAAGGGCACAATACCGCGCCGCGCCGCCGGCGGCGATGTTTTCAAAGCTACTCTGGCACCCCATACAATCGACATAGTGCGAACAAATAGCAGATAACGTATATCGAGTCAATAGATTATTTATAAGAAATAGAAGATAACGGAAAAGTGAAAGTAATTGATAATGTTTCCTAAAAGAGGTGTGGGAACGCCGTGAACCATTAACATCGCCTCGCCAGAACACTGATGCGCGCTTTCCGACACGGGGAAATGCGGCCTTTTCGTCTTTACAGGCGCACGAAGATCGGCTATATACAATGGCTCTTTGGGGTAGGGTCGGTGGTTGCATCCGGCCGGTTGCGTCACGATACGGGTCGCTAGCTCAGTTGGAAGAGCGCTGCCTTCGCAAGGCAGAGGTCGTCGGTTCGAGCCCGATGCGATCCACTCGTCCCACGGAGCGGTTTGCCCCCTTAGCTCAGTGGATAGAGCGCCGGTCTCCGGAACCGGAAGCGCAGGTTCGATTCCTGCAGGGGGCGTTTCCATCCCTTTATTGAAAGAAGCGACGCGGCCGTTCATGGACCGGCCCGGCGTGGTATCAGGTAGAACCGGCAGACAATGACGCCTTGATTACCGCGTACGCTATAGTATCATTCGCATTACACCTTTGGATCCATCACCTCGAAGAGCAATACGTGCCTGCCCTTTTTCTTCGAATCCGAGAAGAGGGCGATCCGTACTTTTAGACCGTCGGCCCCCAACATGTGTGGGGACCGCCAATCACTACCGGGAGTTGATGATGAGTTCTCTGCGTTCGCTGTTGTATATTCCGATTGTTCTTCTGTGTGCCTCCGCCATGCTGTTCGGGGCTTGCGGTGACGACGATGACGACGACGATGCCGGCGGCGTAAGCCCAAGCCTCTGTCAACCGTTCTGCCAAAAAGGCGTTGATTGTGCGCCGGACCAATTCCTCGACGAATTCGACTCGGTCGAAGAGTGCACATCGGGTTGCGAAAACGGCGTCGAGGCAGGCGATGTGCCGTCGAATATGACGTGCGCACTCAACTGCAACACGAACGCCGACTGCGAAACGTGGATGAAGTGCGGCGCCGAATGCTGGGGCGAAGAATACGGCGATGACGACGACGACGATAGTGATGGCGACGACGATACCGAAGGTGACGACGATACGCATTGCTGACCTGAAAGGTTGCCCCGGCGGCTCCTGATCCACTCCAGATGAACCGGCAAGAAGATGCGTGCCTCTACCGGCTCCTGCGCTACCACACCTGACAACTCGGGCAACTTGGTAAACTGCGCGTGCGCTTGATCGGGGCGGCCCTCCCGCACCTTCCGCATGCGAGGGCAATTCGACGGAATGCAAAGTTTTGAGTCTCGTTATCAATAAGTAAACGCCAATAAACCGTCGGCAAGGTTTGCCGCGGGGCAGATATTGCCTGTGGATAAGTTCTGCCTCGAATCGGTGGCAGCACGTTTAGCGCGAAGTCGTCAAGGTTTCGAGCCGGGTTGTCCGACTGCTGATCGTCAAAAACACGGCGACTTATTATTGTAGTAGTAAATCAATAAAATCAATTATATATGAGCATATCACGGGCAGGGATGAGCAGTGATTAAACTCCATCATGCCTCGTATCAAGCAGAATTTGCCGCATTCCACGCGATAACGTCACATTGTTGACGATTATCCGCACGTAACCACTGTCGAAAACGCCAAACTTTCGACACACGCCCGCAATCGATATAAAAAACGTCGTAATATCAGCTATATAAGAAGCTCACTGCGACCTCGTCCCCATTGGCATGCATTTTGTACCCAATAACGCGTCGATTCATTATCAACACAAAGGCAAGTAGTTATTTTTCTTAGCCTTTTAGAAAACTTGCAAGCCACGAAGGTAGCAAGGGGGGAACAATGAAGCGAAGTGTTATTTTGGTGTTGGTCGCTTTCGTATTCGCTTTGGTTGGTTGTGGTGATGGTGGGGGAACGGATGCGAACACGCCGGCGAGCCTCGACGAGCTCTCCGAGGAACAGTTGGCGAAACTGTCACCCGACTTGATGGATATCCTGGATGCCCAGGGCAGCGCGGACGTTATCGTCCAAGCTAATCCGCAGGTCATTTACGCCGCTACGGTCGGCTTCCAAGGAAAACAATTGGAAGCGGATCCGGCGGTAATCTGGAAAGCACGGCAGCAGGGCGCAGTAATTTGGAAACTTACGCCCGAACAAGCGGTGATTTGGAAAATGACCACCGACAAAGCCGTGATTTGGAAACTTCAAGAAAAAGTCTCCGAGCAGGACCTCTATGTGGATACGACTTTTGATCGCATTCACGGCCTGCTGACCCACGTCGACGCCTCGGACGTCGCCGGCTTGGCCAAGCTGGACGAAGTCGCTTACATCTCGCCTGATCGCGAAGTGGAAGTGTCGAACTTCGACTTGACCCGCGGCACCGTCGGCACAGACATGGTCACGACTCGCACCGGCTACGATACGTTTACCGGCCTGACCGGTGACGGGATCGGCGTGGCGGTGATCGACTCCGGTCTGTATTTGGCCCACACGGATTTTGCCGGTCGCATCTCCGCGATCCGCAACTTCAGCGGTGAAGGCGGCATCTACAACGCCGTCGATGGTTACGGGCACGGCACGCACGTGACCGGCTTGATCGCCGGTAGCGGTCGCGCCTCCTCACTTAAGGGTTACAACACGACCTTTGAAGGCGTGGCGCCCGAAGTGAACATCATCGTGGCGCGCGTGTTGAACTCGCAGGGAGTCGGCAGCACGAGTTCCGTGATTTCCGCGTTGAGCTGGATTCTTGCCATTAAGAGTCAGCACAACATTCGCGTAGCGAACATTTCGCTGGGCGTGCCGCCTTTCGAATCGTATTCGACGGATCCGATGTGCCAAGCGGTGGAAAACGCCGTGGCCAACGATTTGATCGTCGTGACCGCCGCCGGTAACTACGGTTTCTGGCAGGGTCAGAAAATCTACGGCGCGATCGCTTCTCCGGGCATTACCCCCGCGGCGATTACCGTAGGCGCTTCGAATCACCGCGGCACCTTGCTGCGTCAGCAGGACGCAAACAGCCATAACGATTCGATTGCGTTCTTCAGCTCTCGCGGCCCCACGGCGTGGGACGGTCTGGTTAAGCCCGACTTGATTGCCCCCGGTTGGCAAGCCATCTCGACTTTGGCGCCGAACAGCACGTTGGCGCTGGCCTACCCGGGAACCCGTGTCGACGCTTGTGATTTCGGCGGCAGCCCTTGTGGCGAAAGCAACGCCGACTACGTGACCATGAGCGGCACCAGCATGTCTGCGCCGCTGGTCACCGGTGCGATCGCGTTGATGCTCGAAGAAAACCCCTCGCTGACGCCCGGCGCTGTCAAAGCCCTGGTGATGGTCAGCGCGGAAACGCTCTTTACCGAAAACAGCAGCTCGAGTTGCTATACCGACGAGGATTGGTATGACGACCCGACTTGCGCCGCCGAGTTTGACATCGTGCAAGGCACAGGCCTGCTCAATGTCCCCGGCGCGACCTTCCTCGCCGGCGAAGTCAGCGCGGAAACCAACCTGTTGTTGCCGGGTGACGTCTGGTTGGAAGAGGAAGATATCACTCCCACGACCGAGTTCGACTCGACCGGCGAAACCGTCGTCTGGAGCCAGGGCCTGTCGTGGACCGGCAAAGGTATCGTTGGCGTGGACATCTGGGCCACTTTCCAGCAGGCCTACCAGCCTGGTGAAATCTGGTCCCAGGGCCTGTCGTGGACGGGCAAAGGCCTGACCTTTACTGCCGACCCGGTCTTCTCGCCCGAGGTTCTCGCAGAATGGTCAACCTCGTTCGTGAGCCCCTACAGCCTCGGCGGTGAAAACCGCGTGCTGGGTGGCTACACCTACAATTGGGAAGGGAGTCCCGACTTTTCGTCCGCAAGCGATGCTTGGTTCCCTGAGATCTAAGTCTCGCATCATAAACCATTGCACTTGCCGGCCTTCGGGCCGGCTTTTTTTTAACTTGTTGAAATCATAGCCCAAACGGCCCTTAACACGGTCGCTTTTGTCGTCGGATAATGAGTACGGATTCTCGTCGTAAACGGCGGCTGCATCCTCGTCGAAACCATCCATTCGCCGCCCGCAATTTCGGCTCCAAGTTATTTTGATAGATTCCGCAAGAATTATTCGCTAAGAATTCGCTTGTTATCTGCCGATACGCGTGATATTGGGTTGCTGCGGTACAGTTTGAGGGGTGTCTCCGATATGGGGCCGAGTTGGGGAAGAAATAGTAGTTAGGTAGGAGATACACGCATCATGAAGTGGGGGGATCTTCCGCGAGCCCTGCGACTGTATATCGCGTTCCTGATTATCGCCGGGTTCGCTGCAATTTTAGTCGCTCGCTTATACTCACCATCAATACCCCTGACTTGGGCCTTGCTGGCATATGTGGGGATGGCTGCGATCACCGCGCGCGGTGCCAATGTGAAGGTGCCGTATACGGACGTCCATTTCACGATGGACACACCCTTTATATTCACCGTGCTGATGATCTACGGTCCGCTGCCCGCCATGTTCGCCGATGCACTGGCGAAGGTCATCAACACCTCGCCGCACATCAACCGGGTAACTTGGTACAAGCTTCCTTTTAATGTCGCGTCAGGCGTGCTTTCGGTTTTCGCGGCCAACTTGATCTTCTTCGGTATGTTGCCGGAGAACCCGCAATACGTGCAATACATCGTACCGATGCTGGCGCTCGCGACGGCGTACTTCTTTGTCAATTCCTTTACCGTTGCGATCGCGATCGCCATTTCCACCCGCGGCCACTTGATCAAGCTGTGGCTCGATAACTTCCTGTGGACCGGCGTCGGCTTTTTCGTGGCGATGTCCATCGCGTTGGTGATGTACCTGCTGCATTTTTGGATCGGCTTCCTTTCCTTCTTGGTCAGTGTGCCGATCATCATGCTGGTGTACACGCTGCAAAAGTCACACGAAAAGCGCGAGGAGGACTCCCGCAGTTACATCGCCCAGCTCGAATCGATGCACATGTCGACGATCGAGACCCTCTCGCTGGCCATCGATGCCAAAGACCAGATCACCCACGGTCACGTGCATCGGGTGACGGCCTACGTGACGCGCTTGGCGGAGTTTCTTGGCGTGGAAGATCCGGATGAACTCAAGGGGCTGCGTTTTGCCGCGTTGGTGCACGATATCGGCAAAATCGGCATTCCCGACTTGATCCTGTCGAAACCGGGCCGTTTTAGTTCCGAAGAAATGGACCGCATGAAAATGCACCCGGTCATCGGTTCGCAAATCGTCAAGGCGGTGTCGACCGACTTCCCCATTTCCGATGTTGTGCTCAGTCACCACGAACGCTGGGACGGTACCGGGTACCCGCATCGTTTGCATGGGGAACAAATCAACCGCTTCGCGCGGATGCTGGCCATCTGCGATGTGTACGATGCCCTGCGTTCGGACCGACCGTACCGCCGCGCCATGGATCGCGACACGGCCATCGGCATTATCCGGGAAGGGCGTGGCACGTCTTTCGATCCGGAAATTACCGACATGTTTCTCGACAACCTTGGCGAACTGGAACGCTCCGTCGAGGAAGAAAACCGTCGCTTGCAGGAAATGACGTTCAGCACGCCTTCTTCCACCGACAGCGTCGGAGGCGACGCATACAATTCTCTGGAGCTGTACGGCCAGATCACCTATACCCAGCAAGAGGTTTTCCTGCTTTACGAAGCGGCGCAAATGATCGGCACCAGCATGCCCGCCGACATGCTCGCCCACAACCTCATCACCAAAGCGGCCAAGCTAATTCCCTACAACACCGCCATTCTTTTCGTGGCCGATCCGAAGGACGAAGTCTTGCGGCCCCTTTTCGTCGATTCCCGCGATGCCGGCGCGTTTGCCGATCTGCAAATCAAGTTCGGCGGTGGAGTCAGCGGTTGGGTGGCGATACACAATCACCCGATGCGCAACGTCGACCCTCAGGTCGAACTGTGTGACGTTCCCGCGCAGGAGCAAACGTATATGTCCGTGCTTTCGGTGCCGATGCGTTTCGACGACCGGCCCGTGGGCGTGATAACGCTTTACTCCGAAAAGAAGGACTTCTACCAGGAGCGCCATCAAGATCTTCTCGCCAAACTGGCCAGCATGGTCACACCGGCGATTGTCAGTTCCTTGCGCGCCGACGAGGATATGGATCAGGAAACGATCGATACACTCACCGGTTTAGGGAACGGGCGGGCCATGCGCCGCTACTTCGAAAGTAAACTGGCCGGGCACCAACAGTTGGATCCCTACACGCTGGTACTGATCGAGTTGAACAGCTTCCGTCAAATTACCAAGCTCTACGGTTACGAGGTCGGCGAACAAGTGATGAAGGAACTGGCCGGCAGCGTCAAAACCGTGTTGCGACCCGAGGATCGTTGCTTCCGCGTCGGTGCCGACGAACTCGTGCTGATCGCCCACGGTGCCGATGTCGTGGGCGCTGAAGTGGTCGCCCGCCGGTTGCGGCAGGCCGTCCGGCGTCTCGGTGTTCGCGTGGCCGGCGGCATCCTCTCACCGCAATTGTCTATTGGCTTCGCCAGTTACCCGCAGGACGGTATTCATCCCGAGCAGCTTTGGCGAACCGCCGACGGCGTGCTGTACCGCGATAGAATCCGGCAGGGTTCGGTGCTTACCGAAGAAACCGACACCGAGGACGATTCCGGCGAAACACGCCGGCTCGCCGGCCAGCGCGGCAAACCCACCTTTCGACGCCTAGTGCCGGCCGGTTCGGAAGAGTAAAACAAGGTTGCCATGTGGAAATTAATGGTCCGGTACGGTGAGGCGGGCGAAGCCGATTTTCCTCTAGTCGGGGAACTGGTCATCGGCCGCACGCCGGACTGTCAAATCTGGTTCGACGAACCCGAAGTGTCACGCCGCCATGCCCGCTTGTTTCTCGTGGATGACGCCGCTTACGTCGAAGACTTCGCAAGCGCCAACGGCGTGCTGCGCAACGGTCACCGCATCGTGAGCAGCGCGGAACTGCGTCCCGGCGACATGCTGGTTATCGGCGGTCACAAGCTGCTGGTCACGTGGTCCGGTGACGGCCCCGCGCCGCCGCCGCGCGAACAAATCGATACGACGCGAAGCCTGGTCGCCGAGGATTTCGAGCTTCTGGAGAAGCAACAGCCGCAAGAAGAAGAGCCGGTTGACCTCGCCGCCCCGGCACCGTTGGAACCGTCGGGGGAACCCGATTTCCCCGAACAGCCGGAGAAGGCAACGGCGAAAAAGGGATGCTTCGCGCTGGTGGCCGGCTTAGCGGTTTTTCTTTGTTTGCTTATCATCGCGGTGACGTAAACCATGAATGAAAAAAAGCCGAAACAATTCGACGACACGACCCTCCAGGTGGATACACACGCGCTGAAAAAACGAGCCCGCGACCGGCGCGACGAGCCGCCGTCCTGCCCGTATTTGTTGTTCATCACCGGGAAGAACCGGCACAAGAAAGTTCTGCTGTTGGCGACACGCACCCTCATCGGACGCGACCCGACCTGCCACATACATGTCGAGGATTCCTTCGTCTCCGCTCAGCACCTGGCGCTGGTTCGCACCGTGCAGGGAGTGATCGCCGAAGACCTCGCCAGCGCCAACGGCACCCACGTCAACAGCAGCAAGCTGCATGGGTCGCGGCTGCTTAAATCAGGCGATCGCCTTTACTTCGGCAACACCGAATTGGAATTTGTTGTCCCGGAAGACTGTTGAAACGGTCGCGACGAAAACACCCTTTTTTAGATGAAGAATCACCGACTTTTCGGTATGATAGAACAGTCGGACGATAAACCGGGACCGGGAGGGATATGCAACTCGCGGAAGCCAAACGCGCTGAAATCGCCTACCGCCGAGACCATTACTGGAACGCGGGCCAGGCCGCTGAACGCTTGCGCCTTCTGCTGCCCGAACGGCGCGCCTTTTTTACTCCGCTCGCATTAGCCGGACGCTTGAAACCGCCGGTGCTGGAGATCGGCGCGGAGTTCGGCCTCAACTCCATGATCCTGGAAAACGATTTCGGGCTGACGACCGTGAGTCTCGATTTGTCCCGTCGCTCATTGCAGGCTTCCACAATCGTCGCCCGCGTCTTGGGTATGGATGCGCCCACGCCTTTAGTGGCCGCCGACGCCGAGCGCCTGCCGTTTCAGCAGGCCTCGTTCGGCACCGTCATCCTTTGGGGCACGCTTGCCCATTTTGCCGACCCGACTACCTTGCTGGCTGAAGCCGGCCGTGTCTTGGCCGAGGACGGCACGCTCGTCGTGGCCGACACACCGATACGACGGCGATTGCAATGGCCGATTTGGCGAGCCCCCAAAGTGGAGCACGTGTACGGTTGGCGGCGGTGGCTGCTCAAACTGGGTATCCTACCGTTCGTGGCGCGCATCGGCGGCAAAGAGGAAGTCGAGCAGGGTGTCGTCCTTCACGAATGGTCGCCGGAGGATTTCGAAGCGCTGTTCACCGGCTATCAAAACCGCCGCGTCATGTACCGGCCGCTTTGGCCGAGCGGCGGACTCACCGCCGGACCGTTAGCGCGGGCGTTGTGGTCCGGACGCGATTTAGTCGATCAATTCGGCGGCATCGCGGCGGCGACAATGACCAAACCCATGCCCCTGCGCCGGGTAGGGCGGGACCACTGGGTCGCCAAGAAACATCCGCGTCACGATCGCATGGCTCTGCGCGGCTTTTCCGGCGCGTTCATGTGCGAAGGAGTGCCGCTGACCGCCACCGATGAATCCGTGTCGCTGCCCCCCTCGACGGTGGGGCGATCGACAATCGTGTTGCAGATCCCCCGCGATTTCATGCGCATCGATTTCTGGGACAGCAACGACGAAACAGAGTTGACGAGTCACTTCCCGGCCCAGCCGCCCCGCATCGATCCCTTGGCGTCGCTGGCTTGTCCGGAGTGTGTGCAATTCACCGACCGTTGTGTTTTCGGCTTCTGCAATACTGAATGCATCGCCGCTTGTCCTCACGACGCCCTGGAACCGACGCACGCCAGCTTACCGGTTAAAACATCCTGCGACGGTTGCGGTGCCTGCTTGCGGGCTTGCCCTTACGGCGGTCTCGATCGCCCGCCGATTCGCGAGGATCGTTGCGTGGAATGCCGTCATGAAATTGTGGCGAACGACTACATTGTCGAAGCGCGGCCGCGTCACCTGCGTGAGAGTCTGGATCTGGCGAACCTGGAACGCGTGGTACTTTTTTGAAAACGACCGCGAGTGATCTTGTATTGGCAAGCGACCGCCGCTTTGCTATAAATTCGCATACGGAACTCAATCGCCCGTGGGGCAGGGAGCCGATATGGCTGACGATCTAAACAAAAACAATGAACCGCTGGGCGAAGAAAAATACGGACTGCCGGAAAAACCGCCCGGCATCGTTAAAGAATTTTTCATCTTTTTGCGCGATTACAAGCTCTGGTGGATCACGCCCATCGTGCTGGTGATTTTGTTGATGAGCTTGTTCATCTTCTTCACCGAAGGCAGCGCGGTGCTGCCCTTTATCTACGCGGTGTTCTAAGCGCCGAACGCTCGCCATCGACCGATCCGACAACGCCCGTGCGAATGCGGGATGGATGTCGAATATCCACTGCGGATAAAAGTGGAAAGGACCCGTGTTGCGCACGGGCCCTTCCCGAATGCGAGTTGGAACGGTTCCTTTTATGTAAACCCGTCGAAACGGGATTCACCCGTCGTCATTGCGCCGATTCCGATGGATGGAAATCCCACCGATAGCCGAGCACGAATGCGCCGCCGATTCCCGACGCGTCCTGCAAATTGCCCATGCCCTCCAGCGGCCGATGCTGGTACAGGCCCTCGAATCCGAACGCGAAACCGCTCGCCCAATTCTTAAAGGGTGCAAACGGGTAGAACAACAGTCCCGCGCCCACTTCAAAGCCGATACCCTCGTGCTCCATGTTGATTTTCACGAAGTCGTCGCGAATCTCCTCCATGGCGCGGAACGCGAGAACGCCCGCCCGCACATTCGGCGCCAGCCACGGCGTGACGAACCAGCGACCGTTGAGCCCGAGCGAAATGTCCTGCGTATAGAACTCCACGTCGATGTCTTCGTACCAGGCGCTTTCCGCCCACACCGCGCCGCCCGCCAGATAGGGCCCCAAGCCGTGGAACAACTCCACGTCGATATACCCGCCGGCGAAGCCTTGCGTCTCGTCGTGATACAGCTCGTTCCACTCGTCTCCGGTGGGCGCCAGCCATCCCCCGCGGGCTCCGAATTGCAGCGCCCAATCGTAGGCGTTGGCGGTACCGGCCATGAGGCAAAGCAGGCAAATCGCAAACGTTAGTTTCTTCATCATCGCCTCCTACTCCACCCAATCCCGCATGGACAGGCTGTCAAACAAAACGCGCACGTCGCCGTCGTACGTGTCGATGATCGACAAGGGCATCAGTGGCGTTTCGTGCGCGACGATCACGTATTGCCCGGTGGGGTCGAACGACAACGCGTAGGGTCGTTCCTCGGTGGCGAACATGGACATCTGCAACGAATCCAGGTCGACCACGATGACCGTATCGCCGTTACGACAGGCGACAGCGATGCGGTCTTTTTCCGGGTGCATTGCCACGGCCGTCGGGTTGCGCTCCATGACCAAGCGCGACAACTCCCGCCAAGCCGATTCCAGCAGGGCCGATCGCGGCTTGCCGCGGATTCTCTCCAGTTGGTCGGGCGGCGGTTCGTAATCGGCCAGACTCGGACGGCCTACTTCAACCGGGAAGGTCGGCGCCTTGCCCGGCCCGCTGATGGGCGGCGGTTCGGTTTCGCCGGTGTCCCGGATCAATACACTGAGGGTATCCACGTCGTAGCCGGATTCGTCACCCTCGGTGAGGGACTTGTTGATGACAATGACCCGCCCGCCGTCGTGATCGAAGGAAAAGCCGCGCGGATTAGGCCCGGCCCGAATGCCTCGGGCGTGGCCAATTTCGAGTTCGTCGTCGGCCACCCACAACGGTATCGTGGCAATCGAGTCGGCATAAGCGTCGCTGGTGACGTAGGAATCGGTGCGCATGCCCACGAAAAGAGTACGCCCTGCCGGGGTTCCCGCCGGGCCGAAGGCTACGGCTTGCGGTTCGCTGAAGACGTCCAGCCCGGGGATTTCGTACATGTTCCACTGGGCTACGATCTGTTTCGACGCCACGCCGATTACCTTGATGCTCTCTTCGTAGAAACATGCCACGGCAACAATGCGCGAGGTTTCGTCGAAAGCCACGCTGGCCGGACCGCCGCCCACCCAGACCACGTAGTGCTCGCCGCTCTGCGACCCGATAAGGCTGACGCTCTCGTTTTTGTAGTTGGCCACGGCGATCCATTGCCCGTCGGGCGAATAGCGTACGTCGCGCGGCTCCCGCCCGGTGTGCACGCGGCGGGCGTGCAGCGAGAGCGTGTCGATGAGCGTGATGCTCTTGTCTTTCTCGCTGGCCACCGCGACTTGCCTGCCGTCGGGGCTGGCGGTGATGTTGCGCGGCTTGTTGCCGACCTTCACTTCCCGCACGTCGAAGTTGGATAAGTCGACGCGATACACCTGGTCGGTGTACCGGTTGGTGGCGAATAGGAAGGTTTTGCCACCGTCGCCGTAGGGCTGGACCGTCGCGATGGCGTGGGGCGCGGGAATAGCCTCGGGCATGTCGCCGCAGGCGATCGAAAAAGCTAAACTGAAAACCAATAGAAAGAAGAACACAAATCGGTGCAACATCATCGCTCACCTTTGTAGTAATTCCTGCGGCAAGGTTATGGCAAATTCCGTGCCGTTTGCCCAGGCCCCGGCCGAGGACAAGCCACAACATCGCAGAAAATAGGCAGAAAAGCTCCGGCAGCCGACGGCTCTCGCCGGGCCTCGCGCCATCTCTCATATCCCCGGATTTCCGGCTTTCGACGCCGAAAATCTGAGGCTCCCTCTTGCCCGCCGTCCACCAGGCTGATAGAACGGATGCCACCGTTTATGGTTTTTTCTGAAAGGTGATTTGGATGGCCGACCAGGCCGCGTACCCACCGCTCAATCAACTGCTGGGGCACGATGAAAACGCCCGCTTGTTGATTCTCAACGCGGACGACGCGGGGATGTGTCACGCGGTCAATACCGCTGTGCTCGATGTGCTGGAGGCGGGCTTGGTCAAAAGCACCACCGTCATGGTACCGGCCCCTTGGTTCATCGAGATGGTTCACTTGCTGCGCGAACGAACCGAGTTCCATTACGGCATTCACCTGACCGTCACCAGCGAGTGGGACAACCTGCGTTGGGGCCCGATTACCGATCGCGACAAGGTCACCTCGCTGCTGGATGAGGAAGGCTACTTCCACCATAGTGAACACGTCCTCTTCGACCACGCTGACCCCGATGAAATCGCCGCCGAATTCCGCGCTCAAATCGAACGCGCCCTGGCCCTGGGGCTGCGTCCCACGCATGTCGACTCCCATATGGGCGGCTACCATTGGGACGAACGCTTTTTTCAGAGCGCCAAGGCCCTGGCTCACGAATTCGGCCTGACCATGCGCATCGGGTACGCACCGCGTCGCGATCAACTGCGCGCCGCGGGCTGGATCGTGCCCGACCGCCTCGTCTGGGACAGCTACGACGTACCGATTAACGACCGCGAGATGTACTACAAAGAGACCTTCCGTCGACTTTCGCCCGGCGTCACCGAGGTACTCATCCACCCCGGGCGTCCCGGCGACGAACTAAGCGCGGCGTGCGGCGAGACGGCCGTGCACCGCGAGTTCGATTGGCGGTTTTTCACCGATCCGCAGACCGCATCGTTTCTTGAGAGCGAGGGCATTGTCTGCATCGGATATGACCAACTTCAAACGCTGCAACAAAAACAAGTAGGCAACGCGACATAGGGAGACCCGATGCTTCACCTGCTCATGGAACCGATCGACATGGGACCGATTCACGTACCCAATCGGATTTTAATGCCGGCCATGCACCTCAATTACACGATGGGCGGAGAAGTCTCGGACCAACTTGTCAACTTCTACCGGGCGCGTGCCGTCGGCGGTGCCGGGATGATCATTATCGGCGGCTGCTCGATCGACAATATCGGCGGCGGCCCCTTTCTGATCGGCCTTTACGATGACCGCTTCCTGCCGGGGCTCGAACGCTTCGTGAAAGAGGTGGGCAAAGACGTCGACACCAAACTGGGCGTGCAGCTCTACCACGCCGGGCGTTACTCGTTCTCGTGGTATACGCAAGAGCAGCCTATCGCGCCTTCGGCGCTGGCCTCGCGATACAACCGCGAAATACCCCGCGAGATGACCAAGGAAGATATCGAAACCGTTCAGCAAGCGTTCGCCGACGCCGCCGCGCGAGCCGCCAAGGCCGGGTTCCATGCGGTGGAAATCGTGGGCAGCGCCGGGTATCTCGTCTCGCAATTCTTGTCGCCGGCGTCCAACCAACGCACCGACGAATACGGCGGACCCCTGGAAAACCGCGCGCGTTTCGGCGTCGAAGTCATTCGTCGTGTACGCGAGGCCGTGGGTGACGATGTCGCCGTGCTGATTCGCGTTGCCGGTCATGATTTCGTGCCCGGTGGGCATACGAATCGCGAGTCCGCCCTGGCGACGCAGATCTTCGTCGAAGCGGGCGTGGACGCGGTCAACGTGACCGGCGGCTGGCACGAAAGCCGCGTGCCGCAAATCACCATGGGCGTGCCCGAAGGCGCCTACACCTACCTCGCCGCGGGCATCAAGCGAGCAGTGAATGTGCCGGTGATCGCCAGCAACCGCCTGGGCGACCCGATGCTGGCCGCGCAGGTGCTGGCCAACGGCGATGCCGACATGATCGCCATGGGGCGGCCGTTGATCGCCGATCCGGAACTGCCGATGAAAGTAAAAGCCGGGACGGTGGACGATGTGCGCCCGTGCATTGCCTGCAACCAGGGGTGCTTCGATCACGTCTTCGGCGGCGCGCCGGTGCAGTGCGTGCTCAACGCCCAAGCCGGTTACGAAGCCGAACGCCTGATCGGTAAGGCCGAGACGCCCAAGCGTGTCGTCGTGGTCGGCGCGGGACCGGCCGGCATCGAAGCGGCGCGGGTGGCGGCAATGCGCGGCCATCAGGTAACCGTGATGGAAAAGAGCGACGTCATCGGCGGCGCGTTGTGGTACGCCGCGGCGTCACCGGGCCGCCATGATTTCTTCCGCTATGTGCAGTACATGGAAAACGAACTCGACAACTACGACATCGAGCTCTGGCTGGGCGTCGAGGCGACGTTGGAGAAGGTCCAAGCCGAGGAGCCTGACATTGTCATCGTCGCCGCCGGTGCCGAGCCCATCATTCCGGGCATCGTCAAACGCGCGACCCATCCCAACGTCGTGCTCGCCGAGCAGGTGTTGGCCGGTAAAGCGATTCTCCAAGGCGACGTCGTTGTGGTCGGCGGCGGCGCGGTAGGTGCGGAGACAGCTCTGCAAATCGCCCACCGCGACACGATCGATCCGGAAGTCGCGGCTTTTCTAATCGCCAACGAGGCCGAATCACTTGAGACCGTGCGCGACCTGCTCACCAAACCGCGCCGCAAAATCTATGTTTGCGACCTGCTGCCGAAGATCGCGCAGGATATGGGCAAAACCACGCGCTGGACGGTGCTGCAGGAGTTGCGGAACATGAGCGTCGAACTGCACACCAACAGTGAAGTCACCGCGATCGACGAGCAAGGCGTGAGCATCAAAACGCCGGATGGCGTCGAGCAAACGCTGGCTTGCGGTACCGTCGTGGTCGCCGTCGGGTACTTGCAACGTGACGACCTAGCCAAGGAACTCGAAACCGCCGGTTTGGACGTTGTGCTGATCGGCGATGCCAAGAAACCACGCAAGGTGGCCGAAGCCGTGCACGAGGGCTTCTTAACCGCGTTGAAAATCTAGGGAGAGGGCCATGCGAAAAAAGCTGTTTTGTGTCTTGCTGACGGTGCTCATCGGTGGTTTGTGGCTGGTTGCCGCGGCCCAGGCGAGCGAAGTGACCGACGAATTGGACGCGCTGTGGGCGAAGCGCGGCGGCAGTGGGCAAACCGGTCGGCAAGGCTTGGCGTTGGCCGAAAAGGCCTTCGCCGAACAGCCCGGCTATGACATTGCCTGGCGGGCGTCGCGCGCTTGTTTCTGGATTTGCGACCGCACCGAAAACGGGAAAATCGACAGCGAGTTCGGCCTCAAGGGCAAGCAATGGGGCGAAAAAGCTGTCGAATTGAATCCGAACGGCGTTGAGGGTCACTACTTCCTGACCATTTGCCTGGGAGAATACGGCAAGGGAATCGGCATCGCGCGCGCCTTGTTCAGAGGCGTCGGCGGCCAGTTCGAAAAACACGGCGAAAAAGCCGTGGCGATCAACGCCGCCTACGACAACGCGGGCCCCTTGCGCGGCATGGGCCGCTACTGGCAGAAGTTGCCCGCGCTCAAGCGCGATCTGGACAAGGCCGCGCAATACTACAAGCGCGCCGTGACCACCGCGCCTTGCATGATTCGCACCTACTTCTATTTGCTCGAAGTCTACATCGATGAGGAAAAGTGGGATGACGCCCGCGCCACGGCCCAGCAGGGTCTGAATGTCCCAGGCTGCCCCGGACAGGCCTGGGAATCGAATCACTACCGGCAGAAAATCCAAGCGCTGACGCCACAGATCCCCGCTCCCTGAGGCGGAGTTGACGCCGGCAGGTCCCGGGTGGAAAACGGCGCCAAGAACAAACCTTCAGCCGAGGGAGAGGCCATGAACGAAACCATGAAAGCCATCATCAAGGTGCGGCCGGAGCCGGGTGGCCTGGAAATGCGCGACGTTCCGGTTCCCACCCCCGGCGACAACGAAGCACTGATCTGTATCAAGAAAGTCGCCATCTGCGGCACCGACCTGCACATCTACAACTGGGATGCATGGAGCCAACACCGGCTCAAGCTGCCCCGCATCATCGGCCACGAGTTCGCCGGCGAAATCGTCGCCGTGGGCAGCAACGTCAAGCGTTTCAAGGTGGGCGATTACGTTTCCGGCGAAGGCCACCTGTTTTGCGGCGTATGCCAGATGTGCCGCACCGGACAGGCCCACATCTGCGAGAATTGGCTTGGCCTCGGGTACGATTGCGACGGCGCGTTCGCCCAATACGTCGCGTTGCCCGAGACGAACCTCTGGCTCAACGACGCCTCCGTCGCCCCCGAAGTCGCGGCGATTCAAGACCCGCTGGGCAACGCCGTCCACGCCGTGTTCGCCGCCGATTGCGTCACCAAGAAAGTCGTCGTGTTCGGTTGCGGGCCCGTCGGTCTACTCGCCGTGGCGGTGCTGCACGCCATCGGCGCGGCGCAGGTCATCGCCCTGGACCGCCACAACGAATACCGCATGAACCTAGCCCGCGAAGTCGGCGCCACGCATGTGCTGGACGTCGCCGCCGTCGACGACGTTCCCGCGGCGATCCGCAAAATCACCGGCGGCAAGGGCGCTGACGTGGTGATCGAAATTGCCGGTACCGCTCCGGCGGTGCGCGCGGCGGTGCAGAGCGTGCATCCGGGCGGCGATCTGATACTGCTTGGTTTGCCCAGCGAGCCGGTCAGCTTCGACGTGTCGGAGGAAATCGTCTTCAAGGCGATTCGTATTCACGGCATCTGCGGGCGGAAAATCTACGACACGTGGTACCGCATGGCCGGACTGCTGAAGAACACCAACATCATGTTGGATAAGATCATCACCCATCACTTCCCCTTCGATGATTACGAAAAGGGGTTCGAACTGATGCGGGCGGGCAACTGCGGCAAAGTCATCCTCGAGCTTTAACCTCCCGCGCGGGCAGGGGACGCTGAATGAGCACCGAAATGGTCGTCCTAATCGCCGTCGCCGGCGCGGCATGCCTTGTCGCGGCGGTGATGATTGTCCTGTGGCGCGTCCAGACCGGGCGGGCCGCTGAAGCGCAAAGCGAAATCGAGAAACTCACCGCCGCCCACGATGAACTCGAGGCGGATTTGCGCGCTCAAACCGAGCGGCGCGTCGCCGCGGAGACTGAGGCCGCCCGCGTTCCCCATCTGGAAGCCGAACTCGACGCCCGCCAACTCAAAGTCGAATCGCTTCGGGAGGAACTCAGCGCGCGGACCACGCAACTTAACGAAGAACGAAAAGCCGCCGCCGAAAAATTCGCCTTGCTGCAAGAGGCCGAACAACAACTCAAGAACGCTTTCACCGCCTTGAGCGCCGAGGCGCTGCGCAAAAACAACGAGAGCTTTCTGCAACTGGCCACGCAAAGCCTGCAGAAGTTCCAGCAGGGCGCGCAAAGCGATTTGGAAAAACGCCAGCAAGCCATCGACGAACTCGTCAAACCGCTCAAGGAATCGCTGACCAACGTGGACAGCAAGCTCGTCGCGCTGGACAAGGCGCGAGCCGCGTCGCAATCGTCGCTTACCGAACAGTTGCAGCAACTCGGCCGCCAGCAGGGGGAATTGCGGGAGCAGACCAGCAAGCTGGTAAACGCGCTGCGAACGCCCGTCGTGCGCGGGCGGTGGGGCGAAATCCAACTGCGTCGCGTGGTCGAAATGGCCGGCATGGTCAACTACTGCGATTTTGTCGAACAGGAATCGGTCGAGACCGATGGCGGAAGGTTGCGCCCCGACATGATCGTCAAGCTGCCCGGCGGCAAACAGGTGATCATCGATGCCAAAGTGCCACTGGAGGGCTATTTGCAGGCGATCGAAGCACCCGACGAGGAAACGCGTCAGGCCCACCTGCAGGCGCACGCGCGGCAGACGCGCGAGCACATGAAAAAGCTTGGGCAGAAATCCTACCAGGATCAGTTCGAGTCCACGCCCGAGTTCGTCGTCATGTTTTTGCCGGGCGAATCCTTTTTCAACGCCGCCCTCGAGCAGGACCCGCAACTCATCGAGGAAGGCGTCAAGAACAAGGTCATCCCCGCTTCGCCCACTACGCTTATCGCCTTGCTGCGCGCCGTGTCGTACGGTTGGCAGCAGGAACGAATCGCCCGCAGCGCCCGCGAGGTCAGCGAGTTGGGCAAAGAACTCTACGCGCGCATCGTCACGTTTACCGACCACTTCGCCAAGGTCGGCAACGGTCTAACCAACGCCTTGAACAACTACAACGCGGCCGTCGGCTCGCTGGAAAGCCGCGTGCTGGTTTCGGCCCGCCGCTTCAAGGAATTGGGCGTGCCGGGCACCGGCGACGACTTGATCGTGCCGCAGGTGGACGCTCAGGCGCGCCGCTTGGCGATCGCCGAAGGTGAACAGCAGCCGGCGGCGGACCCCGAACCGGATAACGAAACCGAACAATGAAGAGCCAAACGAGGAGCGAATCATGTACGGCAAAATGAAAGAGCAGTTGCAGCAGACCCTGCAAAGCATTCGTGACGACGGCCTGTTCAAAACCGAGTGGCCCATTTTGGGTTCGCAAGCCGCGGAAATCGAAGTCGCCCAAGGCAAGGTGTTGAATTTCTGTGCGAACAACTACCTCGGGCTGGCCAACCACCCGGCGCTCGTCGCCGCCGCCAAGGGCACGCTCGCCAAATACGGCTTCGGCATGAGCAGCGTGCGCTTTATCTGCGGTACGCTTGACCTGCACCGCGAACTCGAGCAGCGCCTCGCCGCGTGGCTCGGCTTCGACGACGCCGTCCTTTACAGTTCGTGTTTCGACGCCAACGGCGGCCTGTTCGAAACCCTGCTTACGGCCGACGACGCGATCATCTCCGACCAACTCAACCATGCCTCGATCATCGACGGCGTGCGCCTGTGCAAGGCCGAACGGCATCGCTACGCCAACGGCAACATGGACGAATTGGAAAAAATTCTGCAAGCCACCCAGGGCAAACGCTTCCGCCTCGTGGCGACCGACGGCGTGTTCTCGATGGACGGCTACATCGCCAAGCTCGACCAAATTTGCGACCTCGCCGACAAATACGACGCCCTCGTGATGGTCGACGACAGCCACGCGACCGGCTTCCTCGGCAAAACCGGTAAGGGCTCCATCGAGTACAAGAACGTGCTGGGCCGCATCGACATCGTCACCTCGACCCTGGGCAAGGCGATGGGCGGCGCGTCGGGCGGCTTCACCTGCGCGCATCAGGAGATCATCGACCTGCTGCGTCAGCGCAGCCGGCCCTATCTGTTCTCGAACACGCTTGCGCCCGTGATCGCGGGCACCACCCTGGCGGTGCTCGACATGCTCGAGGCGTCGACCGAACTGCGCGATAAACTTGAAGACAACACGCGCTACTTCCGCGAACAAATGAGCGCCCTCGGTTTCGACATCCTGCCCAGCGAACACCCGATCGTCGCGGTGATGTTTTACGACGCGAAGCTGTCGCAGGATTTCGCCAACCAGATGCTAGACGAGGGCATTTACGTCAAAGGCTTCTTCTACCCGGTCGTGCCCAAGGAAAAAGCGCGCATCCGGGTACAGATATCCGCCGGGCACGACCGCGAGCACCTCGACCGCGCCATCGCCGCGTTCGCCAAAGTGGGCCGTAACCTGGGCGTGGTCTCGTAGCGCCTGCGGCAGAGTTAGTCACCGGGACGCGCCTATAGCACGGCTGTCTCATGCGCCGGCTCCTTGATCGCTTGCGGGGGCCGCGCTACCATACTTTTTTGCCGAAAGTTGGAGAATCTAATTGTTCATCACCTTCGAAGGGCCGGAAGGGTCGGGCAAAACGACGCAAATCGAGCGCGCCGCGGCCTACCTGGCCAAGCGGGGAATCGCCGTGACGCGCACCCGGGAGCCGGGCGGCACCGAAATCGCCGACCAAATCCGCGACGTGCTGCTGCGGGCTGACAACCATGACTTGGTGCCGGTAGCCGAACTCTTCTTGTATTTCGCCTCCCGCGCTCAGCATGTGGCGGAGAAAATTCGCCCAGCGCTGCAGGCGGGCCATGTCGTGCTTTGCGACCGCTACGCCGATTCCACGCTGGCCTACCAGGGATTCGCCCGCGGCCTCGACATCGACTTGATTCACTTGCTTAACGATATCGCCACCGAGAACCTCGATCCCGACCTCACGCTGCTGTTCGACCTGCCCGTCGACGTCGGGATCGCCCGCGCCCGGGCGCGCGCCGAGCGCTTTCAACCCGAGGCTCGCGAGGACCGCTTTGAGCAGGAGGAACTCGCCTTCCATGAGAAGCTGCGGCGGGGTTTTCTTCAACTGGCCGGCCAACACCCCGAACGTTATCGCGTCATCGACGCCGCGCGCGACGTGGAAGAGGTGTGGTCCCAGACGAAAGTGACCCTCGACGTGGCGCTCATGCAGGAGGGCGAGTGAGCGGCTTCGCGGACATCATCGGCCAAGAGAAAAACACCGACGTGTTGCGCCACGCGATGCAACGCGGCACGGTCGCCCACGCCTATCTTTTCGCCGGCCCGGCGGGAGTGGGCAAGTGGACCGTCGCCCGCGTGTTCGCTCGCGCCTTGAATTGCCTCACCAGTGACGACGACGCTTGCGGGGCCTGTCGCAGTTGCCTCAAAGTTCGGGAAGGAAACCACCCGGACATTATCGAGGTAGCCAAATCCGACGATTCCGCCTACTACAAAATCGGTCGCATCCGCGAGTTGATTCGCACCGCGCAATTCGCGCCCTACGAAAGCAAGTATAAGATTTACCTGATCGACGAAGCCGAAGCGATGACGCCCGAGGCCGCGAATGCCCTGCTCAAGACTTTGGAAGAGCCCAATGCGCAAACCGTGCTGGTGTTGGTCACCGCCTATCCGCACCAATTGCTGCCCACCATCATCAGCCGCTGCCAAAGCCTGCGATTCGGCTTACTAAGCGACGAGCAAGTGTTACGGTGGGTGATCGACAACATGAATGTCGATGGCGATGATGCAGACTTGATCGCCCGCCTCGCCGAGGGCAGTATCGGCCGCGCGGCGCAACTCGATCTGGAATTCCTGCGCGGTCCGCGTTGTGCCCTGTTCGAGGAACTGGCCGGTGCTCGACCGGACCACGGCGGCGACGCGCTGGACCTTTCGCAAAAGCTCCTCGAAGTCAGCCCGGATTTGCTGGCCGGCATCGAGTTGCTCGCCGGTTTCCTGCGCGACGCTATCGTCTGGCGCTGCACCGGCGAAACGGGCAGAATACGCAACCAAGACGCGGTCGAGTGGATCGCGTCCTACGCCGCCCGCTTGCCGGCCACGGCCTTGAGCGACAAAATGCGCGCCCTGGTGCAAGCGCGGCGCTTGGTCGAACGAAACGTGCTGAAGCCGACGATCGCCGCGGCGCTGAGCATCGATTTGCTATCGCCGCACCCGACCGGGTTCGCCGAAGGGAGATTGCCCCGATGAGAATCGTCCAAATACGTTTTCCCGGCAGTAAACGCCTGTATGATTTCCAGGCCGGAGACCTCGATGTGTTCGCCAACGAGGTGCTGGTTGTGGAGGGTGAGCGCGGCCTGCGACTGGGCAGCGCCGTGGATGAGCCCGCCGAGCGGGATTGGACCGAAGAACAGCCGCCGCCCAAGGCCGTGCGCAAGGCCCGCGATGAGGATCTGCTCAAAGCGCAGGATTTCAAAGCGCGCGAGGATGAGGCGACGACGATCTGCCGCGAGAGCATCGGCGAGCACCGCCTGCCGATGAAACTGGTGAAGTCCGAGTACATTTTCGACGGTTCGAAGGTGATCTTTTATTTCACCGCCGAGGGGCGGGTCGATTTCCGCGAGTTGGTTCGCAAGCTGGCCCAGCAACTGCGCACCCGGATCGAAATGTACCAGATCGGTGTGCGGGACGAGGCGAAGCTCATGGGCGGGCTCGGCATTTGCGGCCGCGTGTTCTGTTGCACTTCCTGGCTCAATAACTTCACGCCTGTGTCCATTCGGATGGCCAAAAACCAAGGACTGTCGCTCAATCCGACCAAGGTCTCCGGCGGTTGCGGGCGACTGCTGTGTTGCTTGGCGTACGAACATGAGGTGTATGCCGAGTTCCGCAAGGGGCTCCCGAAAATCGGCAAGCGCGCCCTCACGCCCTCCGGTATCGGCCGGGTGACGCGCTACGACATCTTCACCGACAAGGTGTTCATCTTTTTGGAATCGGGCAAGGAAGAAGGCTTCGGCCGCGAGGAAGTGAAACCGTATTCGGTGCAGCAAAACCAGCCGCCGAGCGGGCCGGGAGGTAGTGGCAAAAGGAACGGCGATGCCTGAGGTCGGCAATCTGATGCCGTGGCGCCTGCTTTTCACCAGCATGCGGCCGCGCCACTTCATGAAAAATATTTTGGTGTTCGCGCCGCTCGTGTTCGCCCAGCGCTTCACCGAGTTTGAACCGCTGTATCACTCCTTGCTCGCCTTCGGCATTTTCTGCGGCTTGTCGGGCGCCGGGTATCTGGTCAACGACGTCGTCGACCGCGAGGGCGACCGCCTCCATAAGAAAAAAGCTTTGCGTCCGGTCGCCGCCGGGTTGTTGCTCACGGGCACCGCTGTGGGCGCCGCCGCGGCGCTGTATGCGGCCTCCTTGGCGCTGGCGTTCATGGTCGGCAAAGGGTTTGGGTACGTGGCGTTGAGCTACGTGATCGTCAGCCTCGCCTACAGCTTAATTCTGAAGAACATCGTCATCGTCGACTTGTTCGCGGTGGCGGCCGGTTATGTGCTGCGCGTCGTGGCCGGCGCGGTCGTGATACCCGTGGCCGCCTCGAGCTGGCTGCTGATTTGCGCCATGCTGCTGTCCCTGTTCATCGCCCTGTCCAAGCGGACTCTCGAAATCCGCTTGTTGCAGGGTGACGCCGTCGGGCATCGCCGCACCTTGGCCGAATACAATCCCTATCTTCTCGGCCAGATGACCGCCGTGATCACCAGCGCCTTGCTTGTCGCCTACACGCTGTACACGCGTTCGCCGGGCACGCTGGAAAAATTCCACACCGGCGACCTGGTCTATTCGGTTCCCTTCGTGCTCTACGGCATCTTCCGCTATCTGTATTTGCTGCACGTCAAAGAGGGATACCACACTCTTGAGCGGGTGCTGATTACCGACAAACCGATGCTCGTCAACATGATGTTGTACGTGCTGGTCGTCGGATACGTGCTGTATTAGTCCGACGCGCCGCTGCCGTCGGCAGGAACCGCAAAGCATGAACACGCCCGCCGACTCCGCGCCCTCACCCTGGTTCTGCCGCCTGGTCATGGGCGCGCTGCTGGTGTTTGTGCTGGTCGGGCATGTGGCGTGGCTGAGCGTCGACAGCTCCCTGACCGGCTATGACGAACTCGCCTTTTTCGAACACCTCGTGAAATACCGTGACTTGCTGCGCACCGCGCCGCCCACCGAATGGTTCGGCTGGCTCGGGTTTTCGAGCTATCCCGCGCTGCCCTTTCTCGCCGGACACGCGTTCGTGGAAATCGCCGGCCCGACAATCGTCGCCGTGCGCCTGACCGGCGTATTCTTCCACCTGCTCTGGGTGTGGCTCGTGTTTCTCGTCGGACGCCGCCTAAACGCGCCGCTGGCCGGTCTGGTCGCCGCCTTCGTGGTCGCTCTGTCTCCGCAAGCGAATATCCTCGCGCGGCACTACGCTTCTTTTGCCGTGTGCGGCGCGATGCTGACGCTGGCCGCGTACGCGTTGGTCGCCACACGTTTCGCAACCGGTCGTCGCGGCGTGATCCTCGCCGGGTTGGCCATGGCCGCGGCGTTGCTGTCCGAGCGCGGCACGCCACTGCTTTTTCTAGGCGGGATGCTGGCCTACGGCCTGATCGACCGTTGGACGAGCGCCGATCGCCGCCGGGGTAGGGCGGTGGGGCAACTGGCCTTGGCCGTCGGGTTGGCGGCACTTTTGGCCGCGCCCTATTTGGCGGGTTTCGTGAAAGCGAATTTGGCGCACACGCTGGCGCAAAGTCGCGCGGCCGTCATCCCCGGTCGCCCCTGGACTTTCTATTGGCACCTGCTTCGTCCGTTTCTTATCGGTGAAGCGGTGACGCCGCTGTTGCTCGTGGCGCTCGGCGTCGGCGCATGGCGGCGCGACCGCCGTCTTTTGTTTGTGTTGCTTTGGTTCGCGGTGCCCTTCGTGATTCTCTCGGCCGTCGCCACGCGCGACATGGTGTACGCCATGTCCCTAACCACGCCGCTGGCGCTCTTGGCGGGTTTCGGCGCGTACTACCTGCCGCGCCGCTGGTGGCGGGCGCCCCTTTTCGGCTTGCTGCTGTTTCTCATGCTGCTGACGTGGATTCGCGTCGGCAATCCGGAAGGCGAAATCGCGCGCGGGACCCGCGACGTGAACTTCTTCGGGCTCTACAACGGCTACAATACCCCGACCTTTGCCGCGCGGCCGGAGCTTGACCTCCAGCGCCTCTGGCCGGCGATTGATGGATTGAACGCCGCGCCGGGCGATGTCTGGGTGTTTACCGGCACGCCGGATGACGATACCCATCCACGCCGCCGCGAAGTCGCGCAAACCGTGCAGCGCCTCATGCAATTGCGCGGCACCCCGGGGCGCAGCTTGGTGGCGCGTGGGAACCTCTTTCCCGACTTCATTACGCCGACCGGCGACGAGGAACATATCGTGCTCGTGCCCGCCATTGCGGCTCCGCCGGGTAGTCGCGCGGCGTTCTTAGCGCGGCCGGTTTTCGACGCCGCCGAACACGACCGCTTCGAGCCGGAAATCCTGCGTCGTTGGCAAAGCAAGTTGGCTCTCGTGCAAGAAAAGAAATTCGCGGCGGGCCTCGTGGCCGTTACGGTGTGGCGGGCGTCGGTGCAGCTTCCGTAGCATTTTCCGGTGTCGGATTCGTTTCCTGTTTAGCCGGCGCGGGCGGTATCTTCACCCGCGTGAGTTGCGGCTTCATTTTTTCGATGAGCGCCTTGAACGCCGGTTGATGTTTCTCCGGCAGCACCTTGAGCGGCGAAGCGATCATGCGCAGGCGCTGCGGGTTGATGTAGCGCCCGTTGTGCTTAACCCGAAAATCCAAATGCGGTCCGGTCGAGCGCCCCGTCGAGCCGACGCGGCCGATCATCTGCCGTTGCCGCACGCGTTGCCCGCTGCGCACTTGGATACGCGACAAGTGCAGGTACATCGTGACGTAACCGCCGGGATGGCTGATCTTGACCATGCGCCCCGCCGCACCCGCGCTACCGGCGGAGGTCACCTTGCCGTCGGCCACCGCCCACACCGGCGTGCCCACAGGCGCACCGTAATCGACGCCGTTGTGCATCATGCGCCGTCCCAGAATCGGATGCCGCCGCATACCGTAACGACTCGTGACGCGCATCGTGTCCAGTGGCGCGACAAGGAAGGTCTTCTTGAGTTGCTTGCCGTCCTGATCGTAAAAGCCGTCCCACAACTCGTCGCCGGTCTCAAACCAATAGCCGCGCTTGATCCCGGTGACTTCGCCGTCGTATTCCGCGGCCAGCAAGCGGCCGTAACCGATGGACTCGCCGTCCTCGACGAAACGTTTCTCGTAGATCAGCCGAAACGAATCGCCCACCCGCGGGTCGCTGTAGAAATCCACGTCCCACGCGAACACGTTGGACACCAGCGACGCCAGCGCGTCGCTTTCGCCCGCCGCGAGTATCGACGCGTACACCGAAGTCTCCACCCGGCCGCCCATGTTTTTCACGCGATTGACCGTGGGCGTTTCGTGTAACGTCGCGATCAATCCCTGGTCCGGATCTTCCCGCACCTGATACGTGCGCAAGCGGTCGACGTGGAAATCCAACGCTGTCACGTGACCGTCTTCGGTCGTCCACACAGTGAAACTCTGATGCGGTCGGATTTTTCGAAACGGAAAGTCCACAGCGCGCAGTGCGTTGATGATGCGTTCGGCTTCCGGGCTCTCGATTTGAAATTCGGCGAGCGCCGTCGAGAGCGTCTGGCCGTTTTGAATTGCGCCTTCCAGCGGAATGCCGGGAGGGGGAGTCGGCGCTGGCTCGGGTGTGGGCGTCGGCGCGGGCTGGAAGGGCTCCTTGGGAGTCCGCTCACAGCCGCTCCACGCGAGAATTTGCACAACCGCGATGAGAACAACGGCGAAACAAAAGCGTACGGAGCGTTGCAGAGGCAAGGTCATTGCCGCCTAATCTACCGAAACCCGCGTGTTTTCACAAGCTTTTTCCCGGGGATTTTCGGCTTGACATCACCCGCCCGTATCAGTAAAAGGTCAATCCTGTTGGTTCTTTTGAATTTTTGTGCGGAAGTGGTGGAATTGGTAGACGCGCTGGGTTCAGGGTCCAGTGAGCTTACGCTCGTGGGGGTTCAAGTCCCCCCTTCCGCACCATCGTGAAGAAGCGAGAAGCGTCCGTAACAAGCGGGCGCTTTTTGTTTTTCTCGTATTCGAACGTGACCAGCTCCGCGTGAACAGTGTATAAAAAGCCCAATGCCTGAAGAACAAACCCAGCAGCGCCGACTTCCCTGGGCGCGCGGCGACGCGCTTGCCCTCGGACTGCTCGCCGCACTCGTCCTCGCCTTCTTCTGGCCGATGCTGCGCGATCCGGCCGGCACCTTCGTCGGCGTCTTCGGCAACAAAGGCGACGTTGAGGGCACCCTGTGGTGGAACTGGTGGGTCAACACCGCGCTGCTGGACGGCGACCTCTCGCTCTGGCAAACGGCGACGTTGTTCTTCCCCGTCGGCACGGCCGTCGCGCCGTTCTACGGCTCGGTGCTCAACGTGCTGTTCTACTTGCCGTGGATGCGACTGTTGCCGCTGCCGCTCAGCAACAACCTGTGGTGTCTGCTCATCGCGCTGATCGATGTCGCGGTGGCCTACTTCGTGTTCCGCGACCTCACCGGGCGTCGTCTGCCCGCGTTGGCAGGCGCGGTGCTGTGGGCGCTGGCGCCGTTCAAGTTTCTCGAGTTCCGCGACGGGCATTTGCCGCAGATCCTACTGACCTTCATTCCGCTGGCGGCGTGGGCTTTGTGGCGGTTGCGCGAGACGCCCGGCCGCACTTTGGCGCTAGTCGCCGGGGCATTCCTGATGCTCGACGGCTGCGGGTACTACCAGCATCTTTACGGCGCGTTCTTTCTGGCGGCGGGCATCGGCCTGTCGGGCTTGTGGCGATACCGGCGCGATCCCCCGGCGCGGCGCGCTTATCTGAAATGGCAGGCGTTGGTCGCGGCGATCGTCGCCGTGGGCGCGGTGGTGTTCTATTATCCCTTGATTGCGTCGGTCCTGGCGGGGCTGGACGCGCCGTGGGAATGGGCGACGCGCTTTCCGCCGACGAGCCAATTGCAACAATCGGCGTCGCACATTCTGATTCTGACCCTCGGTTCGCTGCGCGTGCAGCTCGGCGGCGACCCGGCGATCAAAATCGAAGCCGCCTTTCTCTTGGCGCTTGCCGTTGCCTCAATTGTCCTCGGATTACGCCGCCGCCACGCGCTGGTGTGGTTGTTGCTCGGCGTGTTTTTCGCGCTGCTGGCCATCGGGCCCATACCCTCCATCCGCAGCTTCGACCCGGTGCAGGGGTGGCATGGCCTGACCTGGCGCAACCCCGTATACATCCTGCTGTTCAACTACTTCCCGAGCTTCAACCGCCTCTACTGGCCCGACACCTTTTGGCCGTACGCCGTGTTCGCCCTGGCGATGACCGCAACCCTCGCCCTGGCCGAACTGCCGCGGCGGGCGATGGCAATCGGGTCGGCGGCGATGATCCTCCTGGGGCTGGCATTCTCGACGGCCTTCGTCGTGCGCCAACCGCACGTGGGCGCGTTCGTCGATCGCGAAGCGCTTAGCGCGATGGCCGCGAGTGACGGCAAGGCCTTTTTCCCGCTGCCGACGCCGGCCGGAGACGACTACTGCCTGCCCGCGGTCGTGCTGACCGGTCGCGCGATGGTCGGCGGGCGCGCGCGTGACCTGGGATATCTCGAACCGACCGAGTTTGCGCGCATCGCCTACGAGAGCCAGTGGCTGCGGGCACTGCAAAAATGGTCGCAAATGGAAGACTACCCGCCGCCCGGTCTTGAGGTCTTGGAATCGTGGAAGAAGAGCGGCGCGAACCACGTCGTGTTGCACCGCCCGACCTGCCACGCGTGGGACGAAAAGCAAAAATGGTCGCGCAACGTCGTGGGGTTGGAAAAGTTTTTGCGCGAACGCTTGGACGCGCTGCTTGGTCCGCCGCTGGCGAGCGACGACACCTGGGTCGTCTACTCACTTCCCTGAACGCCGATACTTTCCCGCAACAACGCCGCGAGAAACTCCGCTTGGACTCGATGCCCCAGGTCGGTGAAATGGTTTTCGGAATGAACGCGGGCGCGGCCGGCTCGCCGGCTCCGGCCAGAAGCCGCAAGTTTCGTACGAGCCGCAGGTCGTAAAACGCGCCTTTCATCCAGCGCCACACCGGGTTGGTCGTCCCCATGCGCAAGCTTAGCCGTTTGGTGTCCATGTCGCAGTCGCCGCAGTCGTCGAGGATGCGCTTGACGTGCGGATACGCCACCCGCGCGCCGTGGGGGGGACGATGCGCCCGAACCACGCCACCAGCAACACGTCGGGCTGCAGCCGCCGCACGACGCCGTCGAAATACAACCACAACATCAAGTCGTCGCCGCCGAAGATACTCGCGTTGATCGCTTCCACCCGCGTTTCCGGAAGCGACGCTTGCAGCATCTCGCCCGCCAGCGGACACCACGTGCGATCGGGCTCGACGCCCGGGCCGATCGCCTGCGACGTGCCCAGACACACGAACCGAAACACGCCGGCCGGTTTGGGTACGGCGTACGTTTCCCGGCCGATCATCAGGCTTGTCGCACGGTCGTAATTGCCCAGCAAGTTGGTATGCAGGTCGATATCCCACCGCAACCCCGTCGCGCCGGGAACCTGCATTTCGAAGCGGCCCGCGAAACGGGGCGGCTCGGGTTGCAGCGCGTCGCCCAGCAAGACCGCGACGACCACACCGATAAGACTCAGCAAGCCGGTCAACCACCGCGGCCGGGCGACGATCGTCGGGATCAGTCCCAATGCCGCGCCCGCCAAAGCCAACGCCGGCACTCAAATCGTTGCGTTTAAGTCCGCGAAGACGATCACGAGAAGTAAAGCGCCCCACACACCGAAAAACGCCGGCCCTACCGTGTGGCCGCGGCGGTAAGGTCGTCGCAAAAGCAGAGCCGCGCGCGTTGCGATCGCCGCCGCCGCGAGAATCACCAACGCCGTGCGAACTTCTTTATAGGGGGTGATAACGGCTGCCACTGCGGGAAATATGACACCCAACGACGTCAAAAAATTGAGGATTCATGGGGAAATCGGTACGACTCCGGTTTCGGCGGTTGCGTTGCGCATCGAGCGGACTCTACCATGCGGGATCGTCCCCAGGCAATTTTTTCATTCTAAGAAAGCGCTGCAATACCGAATGTTTTTGCAGCCGATTGCGTCGCACCGCCAGCCGGGCAGCGGGTCGAATTTTGCCGGTACGTAAGGAAACCGGGCGTCTGACGACCTTAATTAAAGAAGGCGCGACAAATTAAGGAAAAGAGAATAACTTCGGAAGCATATCCGGCATCCGGTTTGCATATTAGGTTCTTGTGCCGAAAATCACCGGTGGTTATATTCTCTGCGGACTAGAAGGAGACTAAATGTTGTTTTCACCTGATGACACACGACCGGAAAATCTTCCCGTTCTGGCTCTGCGTAACGCCACCTTGTTTCCAGGCACGATTGCGCCCATGGCAGTGGGCCGTGGGTTTTCGCTTCGCGCGTTGGAAGCGGCGGATGCCGAGCACGGTTTGCTTGGCGTGTTTACCCAGTTCGATCCCGAAGTGGAAGAACCGACCGGCGCCGATATCCATCACATCGGTGTTGTCGCCAAAATACTGAAAATGGCCGACGATCGCCGCGGCGGAAAAACCGTCTTGCTGCAAGGGCTGCATCGCGTCCGCATCATGCGCTTTAGCGACTTAAGCCCCACCATGCACGTGGAAATTGATTACCCCGACGACATCGAGGAAAACGACGCCGAACTCGCCGCCATGTTTACCAAGATCAAGGAAATGGCGATCGAGGTCGTCAAGAAGAATCCTGCGCTGCCGCAAGAAGCCCGTCATTTCATCGAAGAGATGGAAAAGCCCGGCATGCTGTGCGACCTGGTCGCTTCGCACTTGTCGGTATCGGTCGAGGACAAGATCACCATCCTCGAAACTCTCGACGTCAAGGTTCGCGCGCGACGTATCACCAAAATGCTCAGCGCCGAAATCCAGATGCTTGAAACCAAGCGCCGCATCGACAAGCAAGTCAAAGGCGAAATGGATAAAAGCCAGCGCGATTACTACTTGCGCAAGCAGCTCGAAGCCATCCGCAAGGAACTGGGCGAAGACGAATCGGTAGAGGACGAGATCGCCGAACTGCGCAAGAAAATGGACGAGTCCGAGTTGCCCGAAGAGGCGTACAAAACCGTCGACAAGGAAATCAAGCGCCTCTCGCGCATCCCAGCCTCCTCGCCGGAATACACCGTCGCCAAGACCTACATCGATACGATCCTCGAACTGCCGTGGTCGCGCTTTTCTGAAGACGACCTGGATATCAAAGCCGCCGAGTTGATTCTCGACGAAGACCACTACGGCCTCGTGAAGGTCAAAAAACGCATTCTCGAATATCTCGCCGTGCGTAAACTAAAACCCGATGTCAAAGGCCCCATCCTGTGCCTCATCGGACCCCCGGGGGTCGGAAAAACCAGCCTGGGCAAGTCGGTCGCCCGCGCCATGGCGCGTGAGTTCGTGCGCATGAGCCTCGGCGGCATTCACGACGAAGCTGAAATCCGCGGCCACCGCCGCACCTACATCGGCGCGCTGCCCGGCCGCATCCTTCAGGGCATCCGCAAAACGGGCGTCGGCAACCCGGTGTTCATGCTCGACGAACTGGACAAGATCGGCAAAGATTTCCGCGGCGACCCCTCCTCGGCGCTGCTCGAGGTGCTCGACCCGGAACAGAACGACACCTTCATGGACAACTACCTGACGATCCCCTACAACCTGTCCACCGTGCTGTTCATCGGCACTGCGAACGTCGCCGATACCATCCCAGGCCCGCTGCGCGACCGGATGGAAATCATCGAAATCCCCGGCTACACCCAGGAAGAAAAAAAGCTCATCGCCCGCAAGCACCTGATCGCCGAGGAAATCGAAAACCACGGTCTCACCGAAGAGATGTTCCGCATCACCGACGGCGCCCTGGACGTGGTGATCGACAAGTACACGCGGGAAGCCGGCGTGCGTAACCTCAAGCGCAACATCGCCGCGCTCTGCCGCGGTGCCGCGAAGAAAATAGCCGGCGGCGAAACCCAGCAGGTGGTGGTCGATAAGCGCTCGGTTCCCGATTACCTCGGGGCGGAACGCTACTTCCCCGAAGTCGCCGAAGCTACCAAGGTGCCCGGCGTGGCCACCGGCATGGCCTGGACGCCCACCGGCGGCGACATTCTGTTCATCGAAGCCGCTCTGATGCCGGGCAAGGGAAAGCTCATCCTCACCGGGTATCTGGGCGACGTGATGAAGGAGTCGGCCAAGGCGGCGCTGTCGTATCTACGTTCCAAGGCGAAGGACTTCGGCATCGAACAAAGTGCCTTCGAGGAAAACGACGTGCACATTCACGTCCCGGCCGGCGCCATCCCCAAGGACGGCCCGTCGGCGGGTATCACGCTGCTGGCGGCGCTGGCCAGCCTCTTTACCGGCAAAACGGTCAACAACGAGCTGGCCATGACCGGCGAAGTCACCCTGCGCGGCCAGATCCTACCCGTCGGCGGCATCAAGGAAAAAGTGCTGGCGGCGCGCCGCGCGGGTATCAAAATCGTGATCCTGCCCGAGAAGAACAGGCGTGACCTGGAGGAAATCCCCGAGGAAATCCGCAAGGGCCTCACGCTGCATTTTATCGGCAGCATCGACGAAGCCCTGCGTTTCGCCCTCGCCGATCCGAAGCACTAAACCGCAACCCCGTTAACACAAAACGGCCGGGCGCCATGCCCGGCCGTTGTTATTTCTACTTACTGACTGTATCGTTCAATACCAACAAATTGTTTCATTAGCACGTAATCGTGGGAGTAAGTCATGTCCCGGTTTCTCGAAGTTTATGAGGCGATGATACATCGGTATCGGTCGGATAAAGACAAAGGCGCTTTCAGAAGCGGTTTACTTGAACTTCTAGAAAAAGCGACTGAAGAGGGAAACGAGGCCGGAAAACGGTTTCTTGAAGCTCGGATTATGCATCTGGACGAAAAGCACGAGGAGGCGCTGGCCGCGTACGACGAAGTCGTGTCGCGCTTTGGGGAGGCCGAGGCCACGGAGGTGTTGGTTCTGGTCGCGAAGGCGTTGGTCAACAAAGGCGTGACGCTCGAGGCGCAGAAAAAAGTCGAGGATGCCCTGGTCGCCTACGACGAGGTTGTGTCGCGCTTTGGGGAGGCCGAGGCCACGGAGTTGTTGGAGCCGGTCGCGATGGCGTTGTTCAACAAAGGTGTATTGCTCAAGGCGCAAAAACGTTTCGAGGAGGCGCTGGCCGCCTACGACGAAGTCATTTCGCGCTTTGAGGAATCCACGGCGACGGAGTTGTTGGAGCCGTTCGCGAAGGCGTTGTTCAACAAAGGTGCGTTGCTCAAGGCACAGGAACGTTTCGAGGAGGCGCTGGCCGCGTACGACGAAGTCGTGTCGCGCTTTGCGGAGGCTGAGGCCACGGAGTTGTTGGTTCGGGTCGCGAAGGCGTTGGTCAACAAAGGTTATCTACTTCAAGCGCAGGAACGTTTCGACGAGGCGCTGGCCGCGTACGATGCAGTCGTGTCGCGCTTTGGGGAATCCACGGCCACGGAGTTGTTGGTTCAGGTCGCGATGGCGTTGGTCAACAAAGGCGTGTTGCTCGAGGCACAGGAACGTTTCGAGGATGCGCTGGCCGCGTACGAGGAAGTCGTGGCGCGTTTTGGGGAGGCCGAGGCCGCAGAGTTGTTGGAGCCGGTCGCGATGGCGTTGTTCAACAAAGGCTTGGCGTTCGAGTCGCAGAAAAAAATTGAGGATGCGCTG
>JAVCCK010000037.1 GCA_030765525.1 Candidatus Lernaella stagnicola | reverse complement strand
GACCGATCGCCTCGTGCAAACGCGACTCCCGTTCTGCTCCCTCGGCAAGGTCCGCGAGCGTGGCCAACGCCGCGCCCCAGTTGGACAGCGCCTCGTGATAGTCCGGCTTCGCCGCCACCGCCGCCTCGTAGCGACCGATCGCCTCATGCAAGAGCGACTCCCGTTTCGCCCCCTCGGCAAGGTCTGCGAGTTTGGCCAAAGCCAAGCCCCAGTTGAAAAGGGCCTCGTGCATGTCCGGCTTCGCCGCCACCGCCGCCTCATACCGACCGATCTCCTCGTGCAAGAGCGGCTCCCGTTCTGCCCCCTCGGCAAGATCCGTAAGCTTGCTCAAGGCCACGCCCCAGTTGTAGAATGCCTGATGAGGCTTTTCCTTCTTCCCCTCCGCGGCTTTCTTGAAAAACTCAATGGCGGACAAGTACTCCGATCGAGCGACCTCCGGCGGAGATTTATCCGCCCGTTCGCCTAAAACAATGCCCTGCCTAATGACCGCCCAGTAAACAGTATCCGGGTCGATGGCCCCTGGATGCCGTTCGCTTAACTCACAGACTTTGTGATACGCCCCTTTCATGAAAAGCACGCTCGCCATTTCTCGAACAACATTTGGATCGAATTCGCCAGTTTCCGCCCTGACATCTTCTCGTTCTTCCTGCTCTCGTTGCTTCGCGGCCCTCACACGTTTACGAACCGGATCGAGGATGTCACCGTCATCGTCGCTGAACGGACTATTGTAAGGGATGATTTGCTCGAAGGTTTTTTCCACGTGTGCGAACGGATCTTCGACAAAGGAAGGCGGAAAGAGCCCGAGTTTCTGCGCTAACTCGATGAAAAAAGAATCGGCGTCGAATTTTTCGTCTTTGCCCCGAATGAAAAAGGCGTATTCGCATGCCTCCAGCAAATCTTCCCTAACCCGTTTCGAGGGGTCGTTCTCTCTAAATCCCACCCAATACAAATTTAAATCAAAGCATTTTTTACTCGTGAGTTGCTCAAACACGGGATCGTTATCGCCGCTGTATCCAACAACAACCCACGTCCGATTCTGAGATGCCTCCGTAAAAACGGGACCAATGTCTTCACGCAAACTGTCGCACTCTTCGGGCGTATTTAGCGTGCGAAATCCGGTGTTTTGGCCGTGCAAGTAAAAAACGGCTTTTTCGGGTAACCACTCCGGCTTGAATTCCTGTGACGCGGCGAAATCGTAAATCGCGGGGAATTTATAAACCAAAGCGCAAGCCTGCTGAATAAGCGGATCAAAATTCGTGGTGAGCACGCGATCCACATATCCGCCCGCAACTAACAGCGCAATGCCAAGATGTGCCCAATTGATTTTCGACTTGTCGATGTAGGGATTGATCAAGTCGCGACGGTCCCGAGGCGGTAACATACTCATACACTGAGGATACCCGGGCGTTTCACCATCGCATTTTTCACGGGCCCGTTCGTAATGCAAAGGATATTTTTGACGGATTTCCTCGACGATATCCCTCGCTAGCGGAATACCCGCGGAAACCGAACAGCCAGCCCCGATAAGCAGAGATACTTTACGGTCGCGGCGCAGATCGTCCACCAAATCATCAATCGTGCGAAAATACGGCATCGACGAGCCCTTCGTTTTGTTTGCTTGAGTTGCTCGCCGACAGTGATATCACACTATTGAGTTACGGACAAAACGATTATACTTTCCGCCCCACGATCATCACCGAGAGGAAAGGCGTGTCGATGCGCTGCACATCGGTGAGCCCGGCGGCGGTGAACCAGCGGCGCATTTCGCTTTCGGTAAAGGTGTCACCGCGAACCGTGGCCACGAGCATGTTCAGGGCGAAAATCGCGCCCGGCGGCGGCGCAAGGCGGCTTTCGTCCATCACGTAATCGACCACCACGACCTGCCCACCCGGCCGCAACGCGTCCGCGGCCTTGGCGATCAACGCCGCGTTGCCCTCGTCGTTTTCGATATGCGCGATCGCCGACAGGAACACGAGGTCGTAGCCCCCGGGGAAGGGATCAACATTGTAATCGCCCGCGCAGATGTCGATGCGCTCGCTCATGCCCTGCTCGTCGATGTACCGCTGCGTGATCGGCACAATCGTGGGGAGGTCGAACACCGTGGCCGTCAAACCGGCCCGCTGCCGGGCAAATTCGGCGGAAAAACAAGCCGAGCCGCCGCCCACATCCAGCACGCGCTCAACGCCGGAAAGGTCCAGCAGGTCGGCCACCACCGGCGCTTGCTCTCGACCACGGTGGTGCATCGCGGCGATGAAAGACTCGCGGCGCTCCGTGGCCCAACCATCGCCGATGCCGCGGTCGATCACCGAGTGCCCGGCGCGCACGGCCTCGGTCAGCGTCGACCACGTCTTCCACATATCGTTGATGTGCGCGAGGTTGGCGATGTACCCCGGCTTGCCGCGCACCAAGCGTTCGGCGGCGAGTTCCGTGTTGGCGAATTCGTCGCCGCGTTTTTCCAGCAGCCCCAATACGACTAACACATTGGCCAGGCGGTCGACGGCCCTCGCGTCCGCCCCGACGCGTTCGGCCAGTTCCGTGGCTGTGCGGGGTTCGTCGCCCAGGGCCGAGAACAAGTCGAGTTCCATCGCGGTGAGAAACACGCGCGAGCGTTGAAAGCCACGGGCGAGTATTTGCAGTTCCTGGATATCGGTCATCGGTTCCATGTGGTTTCCTTTCGGTGAGCAAAGATAAGGCGGCGTCCGAAAAAAGGCAAAAGCCGGGCTTGGCGCGGCGGTCCGGTTAGCGGTACTTTTCCTGTGTCACCCAACCAGACGCGGAGCGAACTGATATTCGCGTCACGTCGCGCGCTTTGGTCTGGATTCCGACTTGGTGAGACCGAAGGGGACCCACCGGCTCGGCTACCGGTCGCGGTGACGAATCCAACGCCCTTGACAGAAAGTCCCGACTTTACAAAAGCCCCTTACTCTGGCACAAAGATCAGCTTGAATTTTGTTTTCTAAACCGGAGGTTTGAAAGATGATTGCCGTACGACATTTGACCAAGAGGTATGGAGACGTCACGGCGGTCGACGACATTTCGTTCGATATCTCCAAAGGCGAAGTCGTCGGATTTCTCGGACCGAACGGCGCCGGCAAGTCGACTACCATGCGCATGCTTACCGGCTTTTTAGGTAACGACGCGGGGGAGATCCGCATCGGCGGCCGACTGCTGACCGACGACCCGCGGGCGGCCAAAAGCCAAATCGGCTACCTGCCGGAAAATAATCCGCTGTATGAAGACATGACGGTGATCGAGTACCTGCGCTTCATCGGCGAATTGTCCGGTATTCCGGCGTCGGAGTTGGAGGCCGCGGTAAGCAAAAACATTGAACTCTACGGCCTGCAGAAAATGGCGCCGAAGGACATCGGCGAATTGTCCAAAGGGTATCGGCAGCGCGTCGGCCTGGCACAAGCGTCCCTGGGCGACCCGCCGATTATGATTCTCGACGAACCGACCAGCGGGCTGGACCCGAACCAAATCGTCGAGATCCGCAACCTGATCCGCGAAATCGGCAAAACGAAAACCGTGATCCTCTCGACGCACAACCTCGCCGAAGTTGAAGCCACGTGCTCGCGCATTCTCATCATCCATAACGGAAAGCTCGTGGCCGACGACACGCCGGACACGCTCGAATCCCGCACTGCGGCGGCGATCTTGCGGGCGCGGCTCAAAGGCGACGGCGACATGACGCAGGTGCTGGCTGAAATCCAGGGCGTCAAAAACGTGCGACCGGTTGATGTGGAAGGCGAATGGCGAACTTTCCATCTGGAGATCGAGCCGGGTGCCGGTACGGCCGAGGCAGTATTCGACGCCTGCGTCGCGCGGCAATGGAAGCTTTCCGAACTGCGGCAAGAGAGTACTTCGCTGGAAGATGTGTTCTCCGAATTGACGAAGGGGTAGAACGATGGAACGAATTTGGGCGTTGTACAAAAAGGAATTACGAACCTACTTCAATTCGCCGATCGCCTACATCGTGCTCATGGTGTTGCTGGTGGGCATCGGCTATTTGTTTTTCCAAACCTTCTTCGCAGCGGGACAAGCGACGCTGCGCAACTTCTTCCGAGTCGCGGCCGGTTCGTTTATTTTCTTCGCGCCGGCGGTGACGATGAAACTGTTGGCCGAGGAAAAGAAATCCGGCACTATTGAACGGCTGCTCACACTGCCGCTACACGAATGGGAAATCGTGCTGGGCAAATTCCTGGCAACCTGGACCCTATTGGCGCTGTACCTGGTCATCACCTTCGTCTACCCGATTTCCATCGCGTTCGTCGGTGATCTGGACGGCGGGCCCATTATCGGCGGCTACCTGGGATTGTTCTTCCTCGGCGGCACCTTCGTGGCGTTGGGTGTGTTCGCATCCTCGATCAGCCGCAACCAAGTCGTGGGATTGATCGTCGGCTTCGTGATCGCGCTGCTCCTTTACATGATGGACTTGCTGCTACCGTTCGTGCCCTCGAGCCTGCAAAACCTTTGGGAGTTCGCCGCCGCCGACCCGCATTTCAAAAACGTCGGACGCGGCGTGCTGGACTCGCGCGACATCATTTACTCGCTTTCGCTCATGAGCCTATTTTTGTTCTTGGCCGTGCAAGCGGTCCAAAGTCGCATGAGCGATCACAGCAAGAAATGGCGCTTGAACCGGCTGCTTTACATCGGCGCGGCGATCGGCTGCGTTATTTCATTGAACGTGTTTTCGTCCGTGGTTCACGGTCGCATCGACTTGACCGAAGATCAACAATTCACGCTATCGGACGCGTCCTCGGGGATCCTGGCGGAATTGGACGACCAAGTCACGGTTACCGCGTTTTTCTCCAAAGACATCCCGGCCCCGGCCAACAGCACGCGCAACGTCGTCAAAGATTTGCTGGAAGAGTTTCGCGACGCCAGTGGCGGACGCGTCGTGTTCAGCTTCGTCGACCCGGACACAACCGGCTCCGGCGGTGAGTCGGACCAAGCCTCCGTGCAACGCGCCCAACAACTCGGCGTGCCGAAAATCGACATGCAGGCTTTCGCCAAAGACCAAGTGCAGGTCGTGAAAGTCTATATGGGCGTGGCCGTCGAGTACGGCGAGAAAAGCGAAGCCATCCCCGTCATTCAGGACCTGCCCGGTCTGGAATACGAGTTGATCAGCCGCATCGCCTCCATGACGCGGGAGAAAGTGCCGGCCATCGGCGTTGTGTCGGGCCACGGTGAGTTTTCGCTGCAGCAGGGCTTCGGCAAAGTAGCGTCGATGTTGGGCTCGAAGTTCGACGTGAAAGACGTCGATTTGAGTCGGGACCCGAACGCGCTGAACGGCATGGACGTGCTGTTGCTGCTCGGCCCGAAGAAGCAGATTCCCGAAGCGCAACTCTTCGCCATCGACCAATTCATGATGCGGGGCGGCAAAGCGGCGTTCTTCTTGGCCCAGCAGGACATCGACCCGCGCACCCTGATCGGGCGACCGATCGATACCGGCCTGGCGGGACTCGCCGAAGCCTACGGCGTCGCGGTAAAGCCCGGGCTCGTTCTCGATAAAAAGTGCGAACGTATCCCCATCATGCGGCAACAGGGCAGCGTTCGCTTCCAGTCGCTCGTAAGGTTCCCCGCCTTCGTGGCGGTAACCGATCTGCCTAAGGACTTGAACCTCACGCGCAACCTCAAAGGCGTGGTCATGCCCTTCGCATCTGCGTTGGCTCCGCAAAACACGGCCGGTGTCGAAACACAGGTGCTGGCCCGCAGTTCCGAGGCAACCTGGATTTACGAAGCGAGCGACTCGTTCCTGGCCGAACCGGCTGTCCTCGAACAGTCGATGATGGACAACCCGGCCGGCCCGCAACCGCTGATCGTTACCGTGAAGGGCAACCTGCCCAGCTACTTTAAGAATCGCGCAGTGCCGCCCGCGGTCGCCGACGCGGTGATCGACGTGAGCCCGGAAACGCGCTTGGTCGTCGCCGGTTCGGGCCAATGGGTCTCCGACCAGATGCCCAGCCGCGTTAACCTGGCGTTGTTCGCCAACCTGCTCGATTGGTTGGTGCAGGACGAGGTGCTGATGTCGATCCGCACGCGCACCATCAACAACCGCCCACTGGAAGATGTGGGCGACGTCGGACGAAGCCTGTTCAAGTACGGCAATATGCTGTTGCCTCCGTTTATCTTGCTGATTGCGGGTATCGCCCGCTGGCAATTACGGTCGCGGCGCAAACGGCGCGCGCTGGCAGCGATCCAACAAAACACGCCGCGCGGGGAGGAGTAAGCCATGTTGTGGAAACGCACAATCGTCATGTTGGCTGTCTTCGCTGCACTGACCCTTCTGGCCGTGTTGGCCGCCGCCATTCCCAGCGGTGAAAAGGTCGCCGGATTGGAAGTAACCGCGATCGATGCACAGGCCGTGACGAAAATCGATATCCGCCGCGCGGACGGCGAATACTCATTGGTCAAGAAAGACGGCCAATGGCGTATCGACCCGGGCAACTACGCAGTCGAAGATCAACTCGTGGAACGCGCGCTGGAAGTTGTTGCGATGGTACACGGCGGGCGGACGGTATCAAGCTCATCCGCCAACCACGAAAAATACGGTGTCACCGACGACGCGCTTCGCATTTCCGTGCAATCCGCGCAGGAACCTGCTTGGACGCTCTTGGTGGGGAATTTGAGCGCCGACAAAACCGGTAACTACGTGCGCGAGTCGGACGACAATCGTGTGTACGCATTATCCGCACGCCTCCAAGATACTTTTGACCGCGAGGTCAACCGCTGGCGCAACCGCACTATCGTCAAGTTCGACAAAGACCAGGCAACACGGCTGGTGCTGACCAAGGCCGGCGCCACACCCCTTAGTTTCGCGAAGGGCGATGCCGGTTGGACCTTCGATCCCGCACCAAGCAACCTCCCGGCCGATTACAAACTCGATCCGGAAAAGATCGCCCGCATCGCACGCAGCATGGCCAATTTCCGGGCGACCGATTTTGACGACGAGCAGCAATCGCTGGATCGCGGTCTGACGCCGCCGCTGTACGAGGCGACGGTAACTCTGGACGGCGGTGATTCGGTAGCCGTGGAAATCGGTGCGGAAGTAGATGAGAAGTTCTATGCCCGGAAAAAGGGCGAAGACCAGACGTACTTGATCGCGTCCTACGCCGCGAAGAATCTGCAAAACGATCTAGACACCCTGCGCGACATGCATTTATTAACCTTCGACGCCGCTCAGGTCGAAAAAGTGGACATCGTGGAAGGCAAGCGCCGACTCACGCTGGAGAAAAAGGCCGAAGACATTTGGGCGGTGACCGCCGCGTCCGCGGAAAAGCCTGCGGGATTCGTCCTCGACCACGCCAAGGTTACCTCCGCGGTGCGCAGCATTTCCACCATGCAAGCTAAGCAAATCGTCGGCGGCCCGGCCCCGGCGGCGGCTAAGCTCGGTTCGCCCACGGGCACTCTGACGCTTACGCTCGCGGGCGGCGTCGAGAAGATCGTCAAAGTCGGCGCGGAAGTCGACGACGACCTCATCTATCTCGGCGCGGCCGGGCGGGTGTTCAAAGCGACCAAGGGTTCCAAGAACCGCATTCTGAAAAAGATTGGAGACTTCAAGGTTAGCGAGGCGCGGCGTCAGCCACAGTTTGACCCCGCGATGCTCGACAAGCTGCCGCCGCAAATGCGCGAACAATTCTTGCAGGAACAGCGGCGAAAAATCCTGCAGCGGCAAATGATGGAACAGATGATGAAAAATGCCGACAAGCAAAAGCCGCCGAAATAAAGCAATCGCAAGCAAATAACCACGGCCCGGAACTATGTTTCCGGGCCTTTTTCGTCTTAGTGCTTGATTTTCTTCCAGCCGATCTCGGATTTGAACGCCGGGGCGCGCTCGTCGGTGTGACACTTATAGCAGAGCTGCAAATCACCGCGCGCGATGGGGTTAGCCGCAGGCTGCTTGGCGTGCGCTTTGCCCGGACCGTGACACGCCTCACAGCCGACGTTCAACAAATGCGGCGTATCTTTTTCACTCCGGAAACCATTCGGCTCGTTCCACCCCACCACATGACAGGCGATGCATTCCGAGTCGAAGTGCGTGTCGACACGTTTGAGACTCGCCCACGCGTGGGCATGCGCCGAGGCGTCCCAAGCCGCGAAGCTTTCGGCGTGACACGACCGGCATCCCTCGTTGCCGACGAAGGGACTCGCTTCGCGTTCGTAGGCGGGCATCCCGGATAGCGATTGCAGGAAGAGTCGCTTCGTCTCGGCTTGGTACCGTTCGAAAAACTGTTTGGCGCGCACGCCGTCAGGCACCGTCTTGTCTAGTGTGTGTTGCTTGATTTCCGCCCCCACCAGCGCTCCGTCGATCACGCGCAAACTCAAAACGCCCACCAGCGAACCAAACACGCCGGTCTCGGTGTAGACCTTTTCATCGGCGAACTCAAACATCGCCTCGCGCAGCACATTGTCGTCGGGAACCGCGTTCACGACCACGTCCACGTTGGGATGCACGAGCCAATGCCGCGCCGTTTCGGGCTCGACACTCGCCAGAACAACGACCAAATCCTCTTTTTCGACGGCCTTGTCCAGGTAGGTCAGCGGCGCTTCTACAACGAGGTTCGATTGCGAGCCGGTGTAGACTTTTTCCGGGTCGACGAGCGCGACGAAGCGCAATCGGTTGCGCTTGCCGGGAAAGACCAGCGTGCGGCCCGCGAAGGTGGAATCCTGCTTGAAACGCGCATTGGACACGAACAGGCCGTTGTCGGAATTCTCTTCCAAAAACCGCCGGCCGAAGAGTAAGTCGCCCGCCGCCAACGCCACCGCGTCATACTTCAAAGCCCGCAAAGCGTCGAGATACGCCTCGGCCCCCATGCGTCCCTGCGCCGTCGGCTCGCCGAACGAGCCCCCCGCATCGACCACGATCGCCCCGCGCGCGCTGTCTCGCAGGCGCATGAGCATCGTGTCGCGCCGCAACAGCCCGCCGACATCCGATTCCTCGCTGCACGCGCAGGGCTGCAATTTCCCAAACGCCGCGCCGGTATAAACGATCGTGAAAGTCTCAAACTTCGGTTTGTCGCCCGCTCCGATGAGGAACAAAACGGCGCTCAGCATGGTGATGATAACGATGGCCCGATACCGCATGAACTCCCCCGCTGGATTTGGCGTTCATTTTACCACCATATTTCGGCGGGGAAAACGAGCATTCGAGGACTCATCGACCAATAGATATTTGTTTTATTTACTTATACTTAAGAACACGTTCTTGATACGTTACTTAACCCGCCCTCGAAGCGCTCGGACCGCAAGAGAGATCGCCGCCGAGCGCCGACGCCTAGAATTTCAGCGTCACTTCGCTTGCGCTCCGGTCGGCCAGGCGGACACTCAGAACACGGTGGTTGTTCGTGTCGGCCACGTAAAGAATGCCGCCCTCGAGCGTCAGGCCGGAGGGCTCGTTGAGGTCGCCCACGCCGGAAACAGCCAGCGTCGTGACGCTATCCTCGTCGTTCAGGTCGAGGATGCGCAGCGCGTTGTTGAAACTGTCGGCGATATACAGCTTGCCGTCGCGACCGGTGATGCCCAGCGGGTGCTGCAGCTTGGCGCGCTTGCCCTTCCCGTCCTTGAAACCGAAATCGAACAAACCGGTGCCGACGAGCGTCTCGACTTTGCCGGTCTCCAGGTCGATACGCCGCACGGCCGACGTCTCGCTGTCGGCGATGTACAGCTTCTCGCCGTCCACGTGCAAACCGGAGGGCTGCGCGAACGCCGACGCATTCAGGTAGCCGTCGATGATCTGCTCGTGGCCCGATCCCGCCAGCACGCCGATTTCATCCTCGCCCAGATCCAGGCGCCAGATTTGGTGACTGCCCGCCATGGCGATGTCCAGCCCGCCGTCGCGCCAAGCCACGTCCCACGGGCTGCGCAGATCGACCGCCAGCGGCTTGCCGCCCTTGCTGCGGTCATTGCCCTTGCGGCCGGTTCCGGCGATGGTCTTGACGGTGCGCGCCTGCAAGTCGATAGCGCGGATCGCGTGGTTGTTGCGGTCGGCGACGTACAGCGTGCCGCCGTTCAGCGCCAGGCCTTGCGGTTCGAAGAAGCGGGCCGTGGCGAAATTGCCGTCGACGAAACCGTCATCCTTGCCGCCGATGGTCTCCACCACACGGCCGTCACGCTCGGCGATCAGAATGCGGTGGTGGCCGGAGTCGGCGATAAACAGCTTGTCGCCCGCGGCCAGCACTTTGCCGGGGTAGTTCAGCGCGCCGGTGTCGGCGTTGACGCTTTTCATGACCGGAGCAGTGCTCCCGCCCAGCGTGCCGTTCTTTTTACCCGCCGCCAGCAGTTCGTCGACGGTCTGCTTCATGTACGCGAAATCCGGCTCGCCGCTGGTGAACTTGGCAATTTTGCCGTCGGTGCCCACGTAAACGATCGTCGGCCAAGCGCGTACGGACCACTCGTTCCAAATCGTGAAGTCATCGTCCTGCACAACCGGGTGCGCCACGCCGTACTTGGCGATGGCCTCCAGCACCTTGCGGTCGTTGTGCTCCTGGTCGAACTTGCCCGAGTGCACCCCGATCACCGTGACGGGCTGGTCGGCGAAGTGTTCCTCCACCTGGTGCAGCACCGGCAGCGCGTGCAGGCAGTTGATGCAGCAATAGGTCCAGAAATCCAAAATGACGACGCGCCCCTGCAGGTCGGCCATCGTCAGCGGCGCTTGCGTATTGAGCCATTTGGCGTCTTGCGGAAACTCGGGGGCGTTCATTCCTTTGCCTTTCGCCGCGGCCGGCGGCTGCATGAAAATCAGCACAAACGCCAACAGCATAACCATGCCGGTAACGAAGAGAAACATCGCAAAGTGCCGGATGCGCCGCGTGGGATTCGAGTTCACGTTTTTCTCCCGTTTCTTTTATTCAATAGTGAGTCGCGCGAAGGGGCCGTTTCCTTTCACCTCGAACGTAACGGCGCGAAGTAAACGCGGGCGTTCAATTGCTTGCCGCGCCCGCTTGGTTTGTGATATGTATCGTTGCGGGAGCGATCTCCACCCCGGCCTTACACCATCGACTTATTTCCGTCGCTCCCGGTTTTTGTAGAAAGCGAAATAACACCCGAACCGGAGTGAACCGTGCCCGTAACCGCCACGCTGGCGCTCGCCGTTAGCATCGGCATTCCTGTGCTCAAGGCCATTTTTTCGAACACGACATGGACTTTCAAGTCCATCGAAAGCTCTCTCACGTCCGATGCCCTGGACCTGTTTATTTATTTATTTGGAAAAGGTAATACGCGGCGGAAACTAAGAAAACAATTGGTCAACGCCGGACAAACCGCCCGGACGTGGCTCGAAGAAAGCCCCGAACACAAGGACATCTGGCCGATACTCAAATCCGCTTGTGCAGAGGATCAGTCGGCGTTGCCCCAAGCCACGTTTGATCTGAAAAGTGACCTTTCCGGCACGCAGTTGCGAAAGCACGTGCAGCAAATTTTCGCGGACGCCCGGGTAGACGAAGACCTCAAGGCTCCTGCCGCCGATGCTTTCTTCGAGGGCTTGTTGCTTGCGTTGCTGCAAGTGCCGACTTTTGCCCACCACGCGCAGCACTTGTTGAACGATCTCTCGCAGGACGTGCAAAACCGCATTTTGCGTGACGTGCAAGTCGAAACACGTCGACTGACCGACCCTGCGAAACTGCTGATCGAACCCTACGGAGATCTGCCCAAACGGGACGAGCAGCGGCTGTCCGAATTGCTGATTCCCAAGTACGGCGTCGTGCCGTTCATCGGCCGCGACAACGAGAAGGCCGACCTGCTGAGTTGGTGCCGGCAGGAAGACGGCAGCGCGGCCCGGCTGTATCTGGGGCCCGGCGGCGCCGGCAAAACGCGGTTTTTCGCCGAGGTGTGTTCGCAATTGCTGGCCGAAAGCGGCGACGAATGGCGGGCCGGTTGGTTCAACCTGCGACGATACAAGAGGGAACCGGTGCGTTTGGATACGCTGCTGGAATCGGAAGGCAACGTGCTGATCGGCGTTGACTACGCCGGTTCCGAGTTTTCGCAGGTCATCGGATTAGCGAACGACATCGTCGAGGCCAAGCCGGCGGTTAAAGTGCGCCTGGTTCTGTTCGAACGCGACGGCGGGCAATGGTGGAAGGATCTAAGAGCGGAAGCCGGTACCTTGTTCGCACGCGCCGCCGAGAGTTCACTTGAGCCTTTGGGCGACCAGTGTCCGCGTCAAACCGTTTTCGAAACCGCCGTCGCCGCGTTTCAGGAAATCCTGTCGAAAAAACAGCAGATACCCGACAACATCGACCTGAGCGGCGAGGAATTCTCCAACGTTCTGTTTATTCTCATGGCGGCGGCCCTCGCCGCTGCGGGCGACCGCACGCCGACAGCGGCCGGAATTCTCGACCGCTTGCTGGGCCACGAACGTAAGTGGCGCAATGGGCGCGCTAAAGCCTTGGAGTTCGTTGTAAGCAGCGAAAGTCTGGAATTGGCGGCGGCGCTGGGCACGCTGGTGGGTGGCGTCGCCAAGAAAGATGACGCCTTCGCGCTTTTACGGCGAATCTCCAACTTCGAGAACGAACAGGACCACACACTTGAAAACGTTTGCCGCGCGATCGGCGGGGGTGGCGAAAGCAAAGACAGCGACCGCGGATACTTGCCCGCCCTCAAGCCGGACCGCCTGGGTGAACGCTTGCTGGAAAAGCTCTTTACGCCGCAAACCGACGAGGAGGTGACCCTCGCGCAGAAGGTTCTGATCGCCGTTTTTCCGGGCGAGCACAGCGCCTTCAAACACGCCGGTTTTCTTACGCTGGACCGCATGGCGCGGCGGGATCCGAAGGGGCAATGGTTCGCCAACCTCGCCGCGACAGATTTGGTTTATAGGCTGCCGGAACACACGGTTGAATTGCGCGAATTCGCCGCGCTCCTCACCGGATTGGCTGCGGAAATCCAACCGCGCCAAATTAAGGACGAAACCGAAGTAAAAAGTGCACGTGCGAGAGGGGCGAACAACCTGGCGATCCGCCTTTCCGCCCTGGGCCGTCGCGAGGAAGCGCTGGACGCCGCGCGGGAAGCGGTGAAACTGTACCGCGAGTTGGCCGACGCACGCCCCGACGCCTTCCGGCCCGATCTGGCCGCCTCCCTGAACAACCTGTCTATTCGTCTTTCCGCCCTGGGCCGTCGCGAGGAAGCGCTGGACGCCGCGCGCGAAGCGGAGAAACTGTACCGCGAGTTGGCCAAAGCCCGCCCCGACGCCTTCCGACCCGATCTGGCCATGTCCCTGAACAACCTGGCGAATGTTCTTTCCGACCTGGGCCGCCGCGAGGAAGCGCTGGACGCCGCGCGGGAAGCGGTGGACATACGCCGCGAGTTGGCCGACGCCCGCCCCGACGCCTTCCGGCCCGATCTGGCCATGTCCCTGAACAACCTGGCGAACCGCCTTTCCGACCTGGGCCGCCGCGAGGAAGCGCTGGACGCTGCGCGCGAAGCGGCGATACTGTACCGCGAATTGGCCGACGCCCACCCCGACGCCTTCCGACCGAATCTGGCCATGGCGTTGAACAACCTGGTTGCGTTCCTTTCCGAATCGGACTACCGCGAGGAAGCAGAGGAAGCACTGGACACCGCGCGCGAAGCGGTGGACATACGCCGCGAGTTGGCCGACGCCCGCCCCGACGCCTTCCGGCCCGATCTGGCCTCCTCCCTGAACAACCTGGCGAATTGCCTTTCCGCCCTGGGTCGCCGCGAGGAAGCGCTGGACGCCGCGCGCGAAGCGGTGGACATACGCCGCGAGTTGGCCGACGCCCGCCCCGACGCCTTCCAGCCCGATCTGGCCACCTCGCTCGGCGCGTTGGGCAGCGTACACCGTGCTATGGAAAACCACGAAGCCGCGGCGGCGGCGTTCAAGGAAGGGCTGAAAATCATCCTTCCCTATCTCCAAAACCTGCCGAAGGCGTTCCGCCAAAATGCTATGAAGCTCGCGCGAGCCTACGTTGAGGCCTGCACAAAAGCAAAAGTCGAAGCCGACGAAACGCTGCTCGCGCAGGTGGCGGCGGTTCTGGAGACGCTGGAGCGAGCCACTCGCGGGATTCCCAAACTGAAAGATCTGAAGTAAGCGCCCGCCAATTCATCAACCACCGCGTAAACGGCACACCCGCTTGATATTGCCGTGTATTTTTTCACCCAGCGGCCTTGCCACACCACGCCGAAGACTTATGGTTTGGTTCACCGTGGCGGTTGACGCAAACCGCGCGCCGGTGGAAATGTTATCTTAAAAGAACAACAAAGCAGCGCGCGCAACACTTGTTTTTCCGGGCCCTTTGTGGCACACTTCGCGCACTGAAATCGGCACGTGCAACGACCCCGAGCCGTTGGTTTTGTCCTACCCGGCTTTAAAGAAAACCGCCGGAACACCGTGGAAAGGACCGCGCCTTCGCCATGGCTGACCAAACGCAACCCGCCCCGGAAACCCGGCCCACCTTCCTCGGTTTCACCAAGCCCAAACGCGGCTGGATTCAAATCCAAAAACCGATGATCGGCACCACGCTGGCCCTGGCGCCGGCGGCGCTGTGGGGCATCTACAGTTTCGGCTGGCGCGTGCTGGCGATGCTGGCGCTCTCGTTTGCGCTCAGCATCCTCACCGAAGGCCTGTTCACCTGGCGGCAGGGCAAGCCGGTGACCTCGTCCGTATTCGTCACCGCCACGCTCTTCGCCCTGATCCTGCCGCCCAGCCTGCCGCTGTGGATGGCCGCCGTGGGCATCGTGTTCGCAGTGGTGTTCGGCAAGATGGTCTTCGGCGGCTTCGGCAATAACGCCTTCAACCCGGCGATGGTCGGCCGCGCCTTCTTGTACATCACCTTCCCCGTGCAGATGACCGCCCGCTGGAACGCCGCGACCGACGCCTTCCCCCGCGGCCTGGACAACTGGCTCGTCGACACCTTCACCGGGGCCACGCCGCTGGTCGCCGTCGAGCAGGGGCAGGCCTTCGATTACGTCGACGCCGCGCTGGGCTTCATCCCGGGGTCGGCGGGCGAGATCAGCTTCGTGCTGGTGGCGGCGGGCGGCGCGTACGTCATGCTGCGCAAGTGGGCCGCGTGGCAAAGCGTGCTGGCCACGGCCCTGTTCGCCGTGGGTTTGCAGACGGCGTTCTATTTCACCGGCAACCTGGGCATCAACAGCGAAACGCCGGTGAACCCGCTCTACATGGTGCTGACGGGCGGCTTCGCGCTCGGCCTCTTTTTCATGGTGACCGACCCGGTCAGCAGCGCCAACACGAACATCGGCCGTTGGGTGTACGGGGCGATCATCGGCATCTCGACGGTGGTGATCCGCACCTTCGGCCAGTTCGCCGAGGGCTTCATGTTCGCGGTGCTGCTGGGCAACACCTTCGCGCCGATCATCGACTACACCGTGCGCGAGCGGCAGCGCGCCAAAAAAGCCGCCGCGAAAGCCAAGGCCGACGCCGCCAAAGGGGCGACGCCATGAGCGCCAAGAAGAAAGGCTTCACCAAGACGCGCGCCTTTTCCGCGGTGTACATGTTTGCGATCAGCTCTCTTTTCGCGGGCGTTCTGTCGGTGCTCGCGGTGACGACCAACCCGATCGTGGAGACCAACAAGAAGCTGGCGACCAACCGGAGCATCGTGGGCGTGTTCGACTTGACCGGCATTTCCGACGCCACCTCGAACGCCGAACTGGAAAAGGTGATCGCCGAACAAATCCGCTCGCTCTGGGTCGTTGAAGAAGACGGCAAGCTGCGACTGACCACTACCCCTCCCGGCCCGCAGGCAACCGTCTTTAAGCGCGTGTGGGCGGTGGTAGACAAAAGCGGCACGCCGACGGCGTATTCCTTCGTCGTGGGCGGCAAGGGTTTTTGGGGACCGGTCGAAGGGCTGATTTCCGTGGAGCCGGACGGCAAGACGATTCGCTCGGTCGTGTGGACCAAGCACAGCGAAACGCCCGGCCTGGGCGCGCGGATCGAGGAAGATCAGTATCGCGCCAAGTTCCGCGGCAAGCTGGCGACGCCGGAATTCAAGGTCGTACCCGACGGCACCATGGGCCAAGACCCGCACAAGCTCGACGCCATTACCGGCGCGTCGCAAACGACGGTGGCCGGGCTCGGCGTTTTTCTGCCCCGTGATTTCGCGCAATGGCGGCGGGTGTTTCCTTTGCTGCGAGAGCATTTCGACGATTCGCCCGCGACGGCGGCGGACGCGGATCAACAAGGATAGAGGATGGCGCTGGTCGGCAAAAAAACGAGGAAGATTTTCTGGACCGGATTCTGGGAAGACAACCCGGTATTTCGGCAGATTCTCGGGATTTGCTCGACGCTGGCGGTGACCAACCTGATCGTCAACACGGCGATCATGAACATCGGGCTGGTGTTCGTCACGGTGATGTCCAGCGCGACGGTGAGCCTGCTGCGCAACGTCACGCCGCGCCGTATCCGCATGATGGTGCAGGTGTTGATCATCGCCGCGTACGTCATCGCCTTCGACCTGGTGCTCAAGGCCTACCTGCCCGACATCAGTAAGGCGCTGGGCGCGTACGTGGGCCTGATCATCACGAACTGCATCATCATGGGGCGGGCCGAGGCCTTCGCGGGATCGAACAAGGTGTGGCCGTCGATCGTGGATGGCTTCGCCAGCGGCCTGGGTTACGCGGCGATCATGTTCGCTATCGCCTTCCCGCGCGAGATCCTCGGTTTCGGCACGTTGTTCTACGGCACGCCGCTGCAGTTGACGCTGTTTGGCGATGGCTTCACGAAATGGATCATCATGGTGATGGCGCCGGGCGCGTTTTTCACGCTGGCGATTGTCATTTGGATCATCCGCGGCTGGACCGGCCGTACGGGTGAAAACGAGAAATAAAGGAGACGCGGATGCCCGAAGTAGGTTTGCCCATCAATCCGCTGGTCATACTGTTCGCGGCGATTTTCACGAACAACATCCTGCTGTCCAATTACCTGGGCATGTGTTCGTTCCTGTCGGTGTCCAGCCAGGTTAAGGCGAGTTGGGGCCTGGGCGCGGCGGTCATTTTCGTGATGGCCGTCACCTCCGGGATCAATTGGCTGGTGTACTACTACCTGCTGATGCCGCTGAACCTGCACCACTTTTGGTACATCATTTTCATCATTGTCATTGCCGCGTTCGTGCAGTTGGTGGAAATCATCATCGAAAAAACCAGCCCGGTCCTGCACATCAACCTGGGCATTTTTCTGCCGCTGATCACCGTCAACTGCGCGATTCTGGGCGCCAGTCTTTTTGTCATCATCCGCAACTATGATTTCCTGCAAGCCCTCGCCTTCGGTTTCGGCGGCGGCGTGGGGTGGGCGATGGCTTTGGTCGCCATGGCGGGCATTCGGCAGAAAATCGCCCGAGCCAACATTCCGCCGGCCCTGGAAGGCGCGGGTATCGCGTTGATCATCGCGGGCCTGATGAGCTTCGCCGTGCTGGGTTTCAGCGGCATGGTGCAGGTACAGTAGAAGGAGTCGACGCTTAATGAGCACGGTTCTACTGAGCATGCTGGTCGTCGGCGGCATCGGGGCCGTCCTGGCCGTGGCATTGGAAGTAGCCGACCGCTACATCGCCAATTACGGCGAGTGCACCATCGACATCAACGACGGTAAGCGCGAAGTGAAAGTGGACGGCGGCGGCAGCCTGCTTTCGGCACTGGTCGGCGAAGGCATCTTCATCCCGAGCGCTTGCGGCGGCCGGGGTAGTTGCGGTTACTGCCGCTGCGGAATCGACGAGGGCGGCGGCCCGGTGCTGCCAACCGAGGAATCGTGGCTTTCGCCCGACGAAGTCGCAAGCAACATGCGCATCTCCTGCCAAGTGAAGGTGCGCAACGACATGCGTATCCGCATCCCGGAGAAGCTGTTCTCGATTAGCGAATACGAGGGCGTCGTCAAGCGCATCACCGAGTTAACCTACGACATCAAGGAAGTGTTGATCGAACTGGTGGATCCGCCTGAAATCGACTATCAAACCGGCGAGTACATGCAGTTGCAGACGCCGGAATACGGCGACGTGGACGAATCGGTTTACCGCGCCTATTCGATGTCCTCCGTCGCGGCCGACAAACGTCACGTGGAGTTCATCATCCGCCGCGTTCCCGATGGCATCTGCACGACCTGGGTGCACGATCACTTGAAAGAAGGCGACGAGGTGACGGTGAACGGACCGCACGGCGATTTCTTCCTGCGCGAGACCGACGCGCCGATCATCATGATTGCCGGCGGCAGCGGCATGGCCCCCTTCAAAGGCATGCTGCGCGAAATGGCCGCGGCAAAGAACCCGCGACCCGTGCGCTTTTTCTTCGGCGCAAACACCGAGCGCGACGTGTATCACACCGAGTTGATGCAACAACTCGAAAGCGAAATTCCGGACTTCAAATTCATTCCGGCCCTCTTCAAACCCGAGGGTGACTGGAAGGGTGAAACGGGATTGATCACCGAAGCCGTCGACCGCCTCGTGGAGGCTGATCTCGCGATGTGGGAAGGATACCTGTGCGGCAGCCCCGGCATGATCGATGCGTGCGTCGAAGTGCTAAAAAAGCACGGATTGCCCGAAGATAATATCTATTTCGACAAGTTCTCCTAAACCCGGGAGCCATCAATGGTGAACGAACGCAGCGAAAAAGGCCAAGCCGTGAAACTGCCGCCGGACATGGCGCAGGCCTTGGCCAAGATGAAGCCGGGCGTGATTTCCAAAGACGGCTTTCTCGGCGACGATGATCGACCGCTGCCGGAAATCATCTCCGACCAGCACGCCGCCTGTCTCCGCCGGGGCGTAACGTGCGAGGCGATCGCCGACGCCATGCGCCGGGTCGGCCGGGCCGGGCTTGCCGGTTTCGGCGCACCGATTTCTGTCGAGGAGAAATGGGAAGTAACCGCCGACGAAAACCGCGGCAAACTCGCCTGCCCCTGGCCGCATCCGGGTATGTTTCAAAAAACGGTGTACACGGTGAAGAGCTTGCGCACGGGGCGCGCCGTACGTTTCACTGAGCTGTCGATTCACCTCGTGGAAAAGCATTGTTTCTTCGAAGGCGCGGGCGCGGTTTTCTACAACGACCCGGAAGCTTTGATCGACGTGCTGGAACTCACGCGCTCCGACGAGCTACCCGAAGTTCCCAACCTAACCGGCGTTGAAAGCTAGAACTCGGTTTACGTCTCGTCCCAGGCGTCCTATATTCTTGGCGGGAGACGGAACCGTCACCTCGTAGTGGTGTCTTAATTTGTATCGATCATCACACCTAAATAGGGGGTTCATATGTTGATTACAGCTATCGTAATCGGCGTTCTCGTCGTCGCTTTAGTATTATTCTTCGTGTCCGTCTACAATAACCTCGTGACCTTGCGCAACCGTTTCAAAAATGCCTTCGCGCAAATCGACGTGCAACTCAAGAGACGTTACGACTTAATTCCGAATCTCGTCGAAGCCGTCAAGGGCTACATGGCACACGAGCGCGAAACACTTGAAGCAGTCATTCAAGCCCGCAACACCGCGGTTTCCGCCAACCAAAAAGCGTCGGCCAATCCAGGCGAACCCGGAGCCATGAGCGGCTTGATGCAAGCCGAAGGCATGCTGACCGGTGCGTTGGGTCGCCTTTTCGCGCTGTCGGAGTCCTATCCGGACCTGAAGGCTAACCAGAATGTCCTGGAACTGCAGGAAGAGTTGACGTCGACCGAGAACAAGGTCGCCTTCGCACGCCAGGCTTTCAATGACGCGGTCACGGTGTACAACATCGGCCGCGAGAAATTCCCGAACAGCGTCGTGGCGGGCATGTTCAGCTTCACCGCCGCCGAGTTGCTCGAGCCGATTGAATCAGCCGAGGAACGCAAGGCGCCCAAAGTCTCTTTCAGCTAAGCCACCCTCTCAGGAGGTCCGTCGCTATGGCCGACGTCCGTCCGCGCGTGATGAACTTTTTTGACCATCAAGAACGCGCACGCAAACGTACGATTTGGTTGCTGCTGCTTTTCCTATTGGCGGTCGCCTTGATCGTCGTGGCCGTCTACTTCCTGACCATGTTCGTGTTCTTCATGTCGGATACGAGCGACCAAGCCGAACTCGTGCCGTGGTGGGATCCGGTCGTGTTCGCCATTGTCGCGGCGGCCGTGATCGGCCTCGTGGCCCTCGCCAGTCTCTACAAAACAACCTCGCTGCGCGGCGGCGGAGAAAAAGTCGCCGAGATGCTGGGGGGCCGTCGCGTTCCCCAAAACACGACCAACCGGCACGAACGCCGCCTGCTCAACGTCGTGGAAGAGATGGCGATTGCCGCCGGCACGCCTGTCCCTCCGGCCTACGTGCTGGACGATGAAGCCGGCATCAACGCTTTCGCGGCGGGACACTCGCCCAATGACGCCGTCGTGGCTGTTACCCGCGGCACGCTGGAGCAGCTAAACCGCGAAGAACTGCAAGGCGTCATCGGGCACGAATTCAGCCACATCCTCAACGGCGACATGCGGTTGAATATCAAGCTGATCGGCATCGTGTTCGGCATCTTGGTGCTCGGCATCATCGGCGTCCACATGCTGCACAGCATGCGTTTTTCACGCCGCAACAAGGGCGCCGGGGCGATTATGCTGCTCGGCTTAGGATTGCTTTTGATCGGCTATATCGGCACTTTCATCGGCCGCGTTATCCAAGCCGCCGTTTCGCGTCAGCGAGAATTCCTCGCCGATGCCTCGTCGGTTCAATTCACGCGTAACCCCGACGGCATCGCCGGTGCACTCAAGAAAATCGGCGGTATCGGTTCGGCCATCGAAACCCCGGAAGCCCGACAGGCCAGTCACATGTTCTTCGGCGAGGATCGCAAGCCGTGGCTGTCATTCATATTGGCCACACACCCGCCCCTGGCCGACCGCATCAGCCGCATTGACGCCGATTTCAAGGCGATGGACGCGAAACCGGCCGCCGCTTCCTCTGGACCGACGGCGGGATTCGAAGCCGCCGTCTCCGGTTTTGGTCCCGGCGCGCCGACCGCCGTCAAGCCGGAAGACATCGTTACGCAAGTCGGTACCGTGCGCGAAGCACAGGTTGCCATCGCGGTGGCGCTCGTACGCGGCATACCAACTGATCTGCGCTCGCAATGTGAAACCCCACGGGGCGCGCAACAGGTGATCTTCGCTCTGCTCCTCGACGATGACGCCGACGAACGAGAGAAACAGTTGAGGATATTGACCAAGGCCGAAGACGAAAAGTTTTCGCGGGACGTGGCCGCGCGACACTTGCAAACCGCCGACTTATCCAAGGCGCAGCGGTTACCGTTGGCTGACCTCGCGCTGCCCGCGCTGCGTGAATTGGACGTGCCGGCGTTGTCGAGCTTCACGCATACGCTGGAGCAACTCGTGATGGCGGACGGGAAACTCGCCTTGAACGAATTTTCCCTGCACTGGCTGGTCACTCACCGCCTCAGTCAGGCAAAAGGCGGTGCCCCCTCGATGTCTTATCGTTCACTCAAACCGCTGCGCAACGAAGTCGCCGCCCTCCTGCGTGCGATAGCTCAGGCCGGCCAGGCGGATGACCCGCCGGCGGCAGAGGTTGCGTTTGCCAAGGGTGCGGCGCGTCTCGCGAACTTCCCCCTCGCGACTCCTGAATTCGCGGTGGGTGCGGGATTCGATTTCGGCGCGTTGGGCACGGCGCTGATGCGTCTGTCTCGCGCTTTTCCCAAAGTGAAGGAAACCGTGTTGGACGCCGCGGCGCATTGCGCGCTCGCCGACGAGAAGATCACGATGCAGGAAGCCGAGTTGCTGCGGTTGATATCCTTTTCGCTGGACTGCCCGCTGCCGCCCTTTGCCACGGCGACGCTCAACTAAAATCGTCTATCCAGTTATCGCCGACAGCATCGCCTCGACGTGACCGGGAACACTCACTTCGCGATGCTCTTCAATCAGAATGCCGGTTTCGTCGATGATGAACGTCGACCGCTCGACGCCCATGTCCTTTTTGCCGGACATGCCCTTTTTTTTCCACACGCCGTAACTCTCCGCCGCGCGGCGTTCCGTGTCGGCCAACAGCGTGAACGGCAGGTCGAAATTTTCGATAAACTTTTGGTGGCTCTTCTCGCTGTCGGGGCTGATGCCGATGATCACGGCGCCCCGCCTATGAAAGGCGCCGCTGTGATCGCGAAAGCTACACGCCTCTTTGGTGCAACCGGACGTGTTGTCTTTCAGATAAAAGTAAAGCACTACTTTTTTTCCGTGGAAGTCCGAGAGCCGCACCTGCTTGCCATTGGCGTCGGGGAGTTCAAAATTAGGGGCTTTTTTGCCGACTTCGATTTGCGTCATAGCTTTTCTCCTATTTCTCTGGTTCCTAGATGATTTCTTCCGCGACGCTTTTTCCCAGCCGCCGAACGTCCTCAAGATCTGCTGCACGGCGACAGAAACCGTCACGATCATCTACGCCGCGAAACACGCGTTCGGCAACCAAGTCAGCCAGAAACGTGTTCATCCAATACCTCGTCGTCAAGCGCACGCCGTCGAAAAGCTTCTCACCCCGGCTACCGGCTACCGCTAAAAGGACCCCCTTGGAACGGTGCCGGCGCGTTTGGCCAAGTAACTCCTGCCGCGCCCAAAGAGCCTGGCAGCGGTCAATCAACAATTTGGCTTGGGTCGTGACGGAATAGAAATACACTGGGGTCGCCAGGACAATCACGTGGGCAACCAGCAGTTTTTCGAGGATATCGGCGGCGTCGTCTTGCAGGCAGCAGACGCCTGTCTCGTAGCATTTTTCGCATGCAATGCACGGAGCGATCTTCCGCTCCGCCAAGCGAATTTTCTCGATAACGGCTCCCGCGGAGACGGCTCCGTCCAAGAAGGCGTCCAGCAGTGTCTCACTGTTACCTTCGCGACGCGGGCTCGCCGCCAACCCGAGTACGTGAATGCGGTCTTGATTCATGGCCACACGTTGCCGCATTGTGCCAGGCCGGTCAACGCGACATTCTTGCCCGAGCCCCGGTTTGTGTGCTAAGGGAGTGTGATTCGAGATACTTTGGATTCCCTCATACCAAGTGGTTAGTGAAGTATGATTCGCCTGATGCGCAGTCTGGACACTCCGAATATTGCGCTGTGGATCTGTATGGCGACCGCCGCGGTCGTGATCGGCCGGTATTTTCTTGCGCGTTACAAAAAACCTCGTTGGCCCGCAACCGTGGCGCTGGTTTTGATCGCCCTGTTTGTTTACGGAACGCAAGTGCACGTGCGGCTTACACGCTATCTCGAACGTGGTAGTTACGGCACCTTCCACTACTTCATCGGTTCGAAATACTTCGACGAACTCGGCTATTTCAGCCTGTACCGCATGACGCTTTTGGTCGACGACCAGGGGTCACAACGTCTCAAAGGCCACGTTCGCCGGATCCGCAATCTCGAAGATTACAGTTGGCAAAAGTACGATCACGCGTTGAACGAGGCGCGCCGCGAGGGGCCGCAAATTTTCACGCCCGAACGGTGGCAGGAGTTCAGAAGCGACGTGGGGCCGATGCTGCGCCAAACGGACGTCGACACCTGGAACAAATTACTTACTGATCACGGTTTTAATCCGGCGCCGTTTTGGAACGTTTTGCCCGGCGCCGTGGCACAGCATATCGAGGTAAAGAACCGCAAAGCCCACACCTATTGGCGCGTCGTGGACGTCCTGATGTTCGTGTTGGTTTTGATCGCGCTGGCGGTTCTGTGTGGCTTAGACTCGGCGTTGCTCATTTTCATTTTCACCAACGTTAACTGGTACTACCCTTCCCATTTCCATCCGACCTTTTTCCAGTTCATGTGGTTGCACACGCTGATCTTGGCGATGGTTTTCTATCGGCGGAACCGCATGGCGACGTCAGGCGCGTTCTTTGCCCTTTCCGCGGCGCTGCGCATTTTCCCGATGGTGTTCCTCGCCGGTCCGGGCATAATTTGGCTGCGTCGTATCTGGAAGGAACGCAAACTGCCGCGCAAGCAGACGTTTTTCCTCGCCTCGTTCACCATCACCTTCGTGTTGGCCGGGCTACTCGGCTTGACGCAGGGTAAGGGGCTTCAATCGACCGTCCAGTTCGCGAAGAACATCACAATGCACGCCGAGGAAATTCGATTCGCGGCCAACAAATTCGGCCTGACTAGACTGATGTGTATCGATTCGGCCGATCCGGGGAATCACATCCGCGTGCCGGAGCGCGAGAAAAATTATGCCAACCGACCTGTTTCGTCTCGCGCGCTATGGCTGCTATTGGTCGGCCTCGCCCTCGCCGCAATGTGGATCAAAATCGACGACGACCATTGGGTGGTGCCGCTGGGCAATGTCCTCATCTTTGCGCTGATGGTTACCTCACGCTACTACTACCTGATGCTCGTGGTGTTCCTCATACCGGGCCGCGACCGGCAGGCGCATTGGTTCGCGACGATCAGCGCCGCGTGGATATTCTTCATGCACGGACTTATGTTCCCGCTCGCGAAATTCAACGACTGGTTGGCCTTCACGTGGGGCAACTTCGGCTTCTTCTTGATGTTCGTCGGCTTGCCCGCGGCGTTGCTGATTTACAGGTACAGGGAAAAGCGACGGGAGACAGAACTCGCCGTGAGCGACGCGGCCCATTCGGACGCCAACGACGCCTCCTTGGAACAGTCTCCCGCGGCGCTCGAATAGCGCCGTAATCGACCGCAAAGGCGCGATCCAATACATTCAACTCGTCACGGAAGTCGGCAACGAGGCCGACTACGACGCCATCCTCGCGACGTTGGGAAAAATCGTCTGATCGCTGCAGGGCCGAAAGCGGCCCACTGCGCGGACCTTTCTTTCTTGACAACCGCCCGCCCCGCTCCGTAGCGTGTCGTAAGCATGGATTCATCGAAAACAAACAGTTTATCGCGGTGGTTCGCCGCGCATTACGGCGTACTGGCCGCGGGTGGGTTAGCGCTGGCCTTTTTCGGTGTGAATCTGTGGCTGCAGGTCGCCAAGTGGCATACATTTCATTACGCAACGTTCGATTACGCGAACGTGATGTCCATCCTGGACGAAGTTCGCAGTGGGCGATTCGACTTTCTCGACGCCGCTCACCTTTACGGCGCGGCGCTTTGCCAAGCGTATGTTCTCTACTTCCTGTGCTACTTCTTCGTCCCCTCGCCCTATACCCTGATGGTGATCGTCGCCGCGGTATTCGGCCTTGCCGTATTTTGTGTCTACGTCGCCGCCCGCCCCTTGTTCCGCACGCCGCGTTGGCCGCTGTTGCTCACGCTTTTCATGGCGCTCAACCCCTTTCTCATCGTCGCCTCCCTCGCGGGCTTTCGCCAAAACATGATTGTCGTCCCGGCCGCCTTGCTGGCCTTCGCTGCTTACCAACGCCGCCGCCCGATTGCGTACGTCGTCGCGGTGATCATCGCCTGCGCGGCACAGGCAAACATCACGCCGGGGATTCTCCTGCTCGGCTTCTGGATCCTCTGGCGTCGTCGCGATCGCTGGTTCGGACGCGCAACGGTCTTCGCGGCGGCCGGTTGGTTGGTTCTGAACGCAGTCATCTACCTAGCCGTACGCTCGCTTTCCGACATCGAGCCGCCGGCCAACATGCTGCACCTCACGGCCTACGGTGAATCCCCGGTAGACTTCCTGCGCGCCTTCTGGGAGCGGCCGGGCTTCGTCCTGGAAAACCTCTTCTATTGGCGCAACGGCACCTTCCTAGTCCTCCTGCTCTCCCTCGCCGGGCTGCCGTTGATTTCGCCCGCATGGTTAATCGCCGCGCTGCCCGAGTTGGGATACATGCTGGTTTCGACCTACGGCTTGGTCGAACTCGACCCGCGGACCGCGTGGGCCGTGCGCTTCATGAACCCTCTCTTTTCGCACTTCAATACGGGCCTTGTTTTGACCTTGCCCTTTTTCATCATTGCCTCGTTGGAGGGTGCGGCGCGTCTGGGGCACTGGGGGCACGCGCGCTGGGGCGAAGCGGCGGGTAAATGGGCGGCGGTACTCCTCGTACTCGCCGGGTTCTTGTCCTTTTACTTTTTGACACCCGTGGATTACGGCCCGGTACCGCTGACCCGCGCCGCTCAAGGCCGGTCGCTGACTCCCTCGGCCCACGACGACCTGCGCGGCGAGATCCTCGATTCCCTGGACGCCAATCGTTCCTACTTGATGCAATTCGAGTTCTATTTCTTCGCGCCCCGAGTGCGTCATCGCGCGTTGCTCTCAAATGTCGCCTATGACGACGAGGGCTACGATTTTGTGCTGGTCGATGAGAAAGGAAGTTGTCCGCACCCCGGACCTGCTGAATGCGCCGCATTGCGCGAGCGTCTCACGACCGATCCGCGTTTCGAACTCGCCTGGGATAAAGATGGAATCCGGCTCTATCGGCCTCGCGCCACGCCGGCGGTCACGCCCTGAGCGCCTAGCCCCTATTCCGCGTACACATGCTGCAAGGCCAAAATCACGGCGTGCATCTGATGCTGCGTGACGTCGATGCGCAATCCCGGTTCGCGGCGGTGGTTCATGATACCGCCGATCGCCAACGGGTCGTCCGTGCGGTGCTTGCGCAGGAAGCTATTCTCGCGGCGAAGCGGCCCTTCCACCTGCCATGACGTAAGCTTCGACAAGCCCTTGTCGATGACCCGCGCCAGATCGGCCGCGGCAACCGTATCGCCCTGCGACTTGGCGAGCCGATAGGAATGAACGAGTCCCTCGTATGCGTACGCCGTGTTTCGCGTGCGACGCAAGGTGTGGTGCGTATAGATCATCCACCAACCAAGCGCGACGACCGTATCGGCGTAGGCGTCCGAATGCTCCCACCCGGCGTCTTGGTATTCCCAGAACGCCATGCTGCCCCATTGGTGAAAGCTTTTGGTCAGGTCGCTGTCCTGCCGATCTTCGCGCCACGCATCGACAGTGTATTTCTTGGCCGTCTTCGCAACGGCCTTTTTGAGGGTGGGCAGATACTCCGTCTTGCCGAGAACCTTGATCGCCTTGGCCAACGCCAGTTGGGACTCCCCGTCGAAATAGGGGCTCGAGCGCCCGACCTTCACCTTAAGAGGACGAGTCATGCCGTAGCTGAAATCCCCGGCCGTAAACTGCATGGCTTTGATGAACTTCAGGTATCCGTCGAGTTTCTCCAGCAGTTCGGCTCGCCGAGCATCCGGCAATTCCTGCTCGAACCGAAGGTACTCGATGATTGCCAGCGAAACCAAAGCCATGGTTCCCGTCGCCATCGTTTTCTGCCCCGGATAGTAAACACAGAGGCTGTCGTCGGGACCGTCGCGCGTGTAGCGGAAAAAGAAATCGAGCCCTTTCTCAAGCGCCTTGCGAGACTCGCTGGTCGGGTCAAAAGAGTGGCAAAGCGCGACGCCCCACAACGCGCCGGCTTGGCGCACTTGGTTATCGCCCTCGCTTTGCGTACGCTTCACGTAATCGTATTCGTAGTTGAAGTTTCCCTCGGGCTTTTGATTGTTGTACAGAAATCCGCAACCCAAGCGTTGCGACTTCAACAGCGTGTTACGACGAAGCTGCGGTTCGTAATCGGATGCGTCGGACCACTTTTGGGTCGCCCTGACTTGCTTGATCTGCTCCGCGAACGCCAGCGTGTCTTCCGGCATAACCATCCGGCCGAAGAAGCGTTCCTGGTTAAGCCATAGAACAACCGCCACAATCAGGGCGGCCAACAGCACCGTCACCGCAATTAGTGTTTTCTTGAGCATAGTCTTCTTTTAGCCGATTCGGCGCGCCGGTGCCACCGTCCGTTGCTTATCGTTGCCTGAACGGCGCCCCTAGCTTGGCAAAGCGCCTTTCCTATTGTTGGAAACACGGGTTACGAGGAACAACCCGCCGATAATCGTCGCGAAACCTGCCGCTTCAACCCAACCGATGATCTCCCCGAGAAACACCGCGGCCAATAGGGCGGCCGAAATCGGTTGCAGGGTTTTATAAGCCGAAACGAGCGAGGGCATCGAGCGATCCATGGCCCACATCTGCAGCGCATAGTTGATGGTCGTCTGGATCAAAACCGAATAGCCGAGACCGACGAACACCAGTTTCGGCAGCACGCCGTAGTCGACGGCGACCACCGTCGGCCACGAAACCAGCAGGATGCCCGTGCCGCCGAAAAGAAACGCCCAGGCCACGGTTGTCAGGGGCGGCAGCCGCTTCAGAACCGGTCGCTGTAGCACGAGATAGCCCGAGTAGCTCAAGCAGTTAAGTAAAATCAGCAGGTTGCCGTAGAACCGCTCCGGAGCTAACGAAAACCCGAATGGGTTCAGCACCACCAACGCACCCGCAACGGCCAATCCCACGCCCATCGCCCGCCGCCAGCCGATGCGCTCAATCCCGAATGCCGCTGCGATCGCCACGGTAAACACGGGAATCGATGGCATCATAATCGCCGCGTTGGTCGCCGTTGTAAGCTTGAGGCCGATCATGAACAGGATTTGGTTGGCGAACACGCCGAGAAAACCCAGCGCGGCCAACCAGGGTAAATCGCGCCACCGCGGCAAACGGCGCTCGACAACCCACGCGAGCAGGAAAAGCAGCGGCGTGGCGCCCAGAATTCGGATCCCCGCCACGGCAAGCGGCGGAACGTGCTCGAGCACATACTTCCCGAATACGTGGAAACCGCCGAACGTGATCTGCACCCACAACAAGGCCGCGTGCACGCGCCAGTCGATGCTTCGCCTCAAACCGCCTCCCGTCCGTCGAGTGCGCTTCCTTTGCCACGATTTGGCAACGCTGTCCAGCGCCCCCAATTTTTGAAGGTTACGGATACCGCAGCAGCGATGCTGGAAACTTGCGGAAAGCCAGTTTATACTTCCGTGTTCCTTGGGGGAAACATGAAGATGATTTGGCGGCACATGATCTGGCTGGCGCTCCTCGCGCTCGCGCTTAACGCCTGCGACGTGCCGCCGGACCAGGGCGCCGCGACGGACTGGTCGCTTCACGCCGCGACCGCTTCCCAGACACAGCACCCCATCGTCATCGCTCCGGATAGCGACCGCGACGGCATCACGGATTTCCGCGAACTGCGCGAGGGCACCGATCCACTGGATCCGGGCGACGCTTCGGCTTGGCACCCGAAGTGGTCCGGCCACCCGCGTCTCGTGACCGATCAAGCCGGTTGGCTGGCAGTCAAAGATCGTGTTCTGGCGGGCGATCCCGAGGCGACCCGCCTGTTTTCGCGCGTTGCGGGATATGCGCGCCGCGACCCCATCATCCAAGATCCCGACGCCTACGATTTTTCTTACGACGAAACCAACGGCTATACCGCTTCGGCCGCCGCTCTTTCGGCGCTGGTAAATGACGATGCAGCCGCCGCAGCCAAGGCGGTGGAGATCACCGCGTCACTGTATTTCGACATCTGGATGTGGTCGCTGGGTGAATGGGACCAGGGCACGATCCACGGTAGTACGGCGTTGATCCACCATTGCCTCGCCTACGATTTGCTGGTGGGCTTCGATTTGATCGACGCCGAAGACGCCGACCGCATGCGCAACGCGATTCTGGATTACGTGGCAATTCTGTACGACATGTACGTCACGATCCCGATCGCCATGTTCACGCCGAACAACCACGTAATTAAATTGACCTCGGGCTTAGCCGTAACCGGTATGACATTCAACGACGTCCCCGAATCGGCCAAGTATGTCAATTTGGGTCTCAGCACGGTGCCGTGGGTGCTGTTCGAGTTCCAAATGCCGCCCGGCGGCGGGCAGGCCGAAGGCCCCAGCTACCTCGATTACACCATCGTGACTTTCCTGCCCTTCGCGGTGATCTACCACAACGTCGCACAAGGCGAGGCACTGCCCTATCGCACGGTTTGCCGCGCGCGCCTCCAGGTCCCCTGTTTCCCGACGGTGCAGGAAGTCGCCGATCCCCTCACGGATCCGCGCTTACAGCAAATCCTCGACTGGCGTTTTGCGGTGAACATGCCCGGCGGCAAGAACGCGCCGTTGGACGACAGCAACCTCGGCTGCGGCTATTCCAGTGCGCTCGCCCGCTTCGCCAACCGCCCCGATTTCGCCTGGCATGTTGAGCAAAGCGGTGATTGCACCGACACGGTTTCGGCGTTGGCAATTTTCGAACTGCCGTTTCTCGACGCCCTGCCCGCCTCTGAACTACCGCCTTACCACAGCGTGGCGATGCCCGAAGCGGGTCAGAACATACTGCGCTCCGGCTGGGACGGCGACGCGTTTTTCGGCCTGCTAAACGGGGAACACGGCATCGCGCGACTGTCGGGAATCGGCCACGAACAGGCCGACGCCACCAGCTTCATGCTGCATGCGCTGGGCGAGTATTTCGTCATCGACTCCGGTTATATCGGCTGGTCGGATCGATCGCGGGTTTGCTTCGCCGACAATCACAACTTGATCCTCGCCGACGGCGCCGGGCCTTTCAACGGGTTGTTTTACTTGTTGGCCGACACTGACGCGTACCTGACGGATTTCGTCGACGAACCGCCCTTCCGAGCCACGCGTGTCGAGTCGTCTTACGCCTTGACCGACGTAGAGAGGTGGTTGTTATTGATCGGGGAAGAGTACTTCGTGATCAGCGACCGCATCGCGTCCTTTTATACGCGTGACTACACGTGGCAAGCCCATACCCTGGCCGGCGGCGACACCGACGGTGTCTTTACGCTGACCGGCGACGGCGCTGTCGTGGATCGACCGCAGGCGTTGATGAACATCCACGTGCAAGCGCGACCGGAAGCGGCGTTGACGGAAGCGGAAAACGAGCACGGCTACGCTCATTACGAGTACCACACGCACTCGGTACTTCAGGCCCACACGCAAACCGACGCGGCAAACTTCTTAGCCGTGTTTGCACCGGGCACGGACGAACTCGCACCGCCCACGGTAACAGCGGGCGGTGACGATACGCGCCTGGCTTACACCATCGCCGGTCTTGATTTCCTGGATGCGGTGATCGCGGCCGAGCAGACACCGTACACGCTGGCGATCGAGGGTTTCGGCACGATATCGTCGGACGCCGCGCTCGCCTGGATAAGAATCGACCCGGCTTCCGGAACGGTTACCGGGTCGAATTGGGTTGACGGAAGTTATCTCGACTACTCGCCTTAAGCCCCCACGGTCGGACCTCTGTGCAGCGACTTGGCGATGAAATTCGGTTTGATCATGTAAACGAGGATCGGCAACAACAGCAGCCCGCCGATCATCGAAATGATCATCCAGAAAGCCAGCAAGATTCCCATCTCCGCCTGGAAGCGCAGGAAGCTGAACATCCAGAAGATGATGCCCGCCACCATGGTCGTGGCCGTAAACAAGACCGCCTTACCGGCCGTCGAGATCGAACGAGCCGTTGCTACGCCCCAATCGCCGCCGCTCTTGATGAACTCCTCCTCAAGGCGGCCCACGACGTATAAGCCGTAATCCACGCCGAGGCCGACCCCCAAGGCGACAACCGGTAGGGTATTGACGTCCAATCCGATGCCCAGCGCACCCATCAGCGCGTAGGTAAGGTAGTTCGACAACGCAATGGGGATCATAAACAGGACGCCCGCCAGGGCGCTGCGATAAGCGAAGAGACACATGACGAAAACGATCGTGAAGGCGAGAATCGTCACCTTCGCCTCGGAACGGACGATCGCCTCGTTGATCGCCGCGAGCAACCCGCCATAGTTGCCGGCGAGCCGGAAGCGCGCCACTTCTTTGGGATTGCCGCCCTGCTTCGCGATTCGCTCCTTCTCCATTTCGTCGGGCTCGTAGTTTTCGTCGATCATCGGATTATTCGCGATGTATTCCTTGGCGGCGGCGACCACGGCACGCAACGTTTCGCCCTTGTGATCGCGCAGATTGACGGCGATGTTGCCGTCCTTAAAATCGTTGGTGATGTAACGCGCCAGATCGCCGGGCTCAACGCCGGAAAAGAGGATTTCCAGATACAGTCCGGCCTCTCGCGGGTCTTCGGGAATCAACTCCCATTTCGGATTGTCGCTGTGCATGATGCGCGTGATTTCCGGCAACAAGTCGGCAATTGAACTGGTCGAATGCACCTCGTCCAGTTCTTCGAGGTGGCGTTGCAGCCCCTCGGCCACGCGTAACACCTTCGGATTCTTGATGGCGTTTTTCCCGATGCCCTCCAGAATAATCGACAGCGATTCCGTATTGCCGAATTTATCGCCGACCGCACTGGTATCTTGGTTGTACACCGAGTCCGGCCACAGCAAGGGCGTGCCGGGATGCACATCGCCGATCACCAAATTGCGGGCGAAAAACAGGCCGACGAAAAACACAACGGCGGTACCGATCAAAATCGGGACGCGAGCCCGACTTTGGGTAATCTCTCCCACTTTCGCCAGCAGCCGATCCTGCCAACCTGTCTTCTCCAGGCTTTCAAGCGACGGCGGCGGCAAAATGGAAAGAACCACAGGGTTGAAAATCATGTCGGAGACGATGATCGAAAGTACCCAGAAGCCGCCCATGATGGCCAGCTTTTCCATAAGTGGGATCGGCGTCAGGATGACGATGAACACGCCGGCGGCGTCGGTGATGATCGAAAGCATACCCGGCTTGAACAAGCCCGCGTACGTGGCCACGGCCGCCTCGGAGCGGTCTCGTCGGTTGCGGTATTCCTCCATAAATCGTTCGATCAACTGCACCGAGTGCGATAGCGCTCGCGCGCTGATGACAAAGGGAACGACAATCACCAGTGGATTGAAGTGCGAGCCGATCAGGCCCAGGATGCCCAGCCCCCAGCAAGCCGAGATCAGCATCGTTACGACCGGCACGAGCACGCCGCGCAAGTCGCGGAAGTACAAGAAGAGCACGAAGATGATCGAGGCGATGGTCAGGAAGAAGATCCAATAAAGCTGGTTGAAATTCTTTTCGACCACGCCAAGGAGAATCGGCCGGCCGATCATATGAACCTTCGTATTGTCGTCTTCGACGCTTTGGGCAATCTTCAAAATGGCGCCGTAAAGCGTGTCGTCGAGCGTGAAGGGCTGCCCTTCGATGGCGGCCTGAAGATTGCGCAGGCTCTCTTCCGGATCACGTTCCTCCACTTCCGCCACCCGTTGCATAATCTGGCGCAACGATTCGGCGGGATTCACCAACCCAAAATCCAGGAAGCCGGCGGCGATCAGCGCGGCCTTGTCGTCCAGCGACACCAAGGTGCCGTGCAAGCGACCGGTGGTGTAAATATCGTGCTTAACTTGCGCGATCTCTTCCGCGGTCTTCGGAATATTCGGCCACATAATGGGTTCGGACTTGTGGTGCGCGAGACCCTCGGATTCCTCCAAATAGGTTTTCTTGATCTTGCGCTGCGCGATCGAGAGCACCTGGTAGTTGTTAACCGCGGGCAACAACTCCAACGCCTTCGTAAAATCACGAATCTTGGCAAAGGTTTCGGTGTTGAACACATCGCCCTGTTCGACCGTCAAAGCAATCAGACATACGTTCGCGCCGCCGAACACTTCCTCGTACTCGACATAGGTTTGGACGTACTCGTGATCCTTGGGAAACAGGTCGATCGTCGGTGTTTTCAACTCGACCTTTGTCGCCTGATAACCGAAGAAAGCCGTCAACAATAGAATGATCGCGAGCGTCGCATATCGATAGCGAATCACCAGACGCCCGGATTTCGTAATCCAACTACCCTCTTTCATCACTGTCCCTTTATTACGGCCGCGGCACAAAGCGCGTTAATGCGCTCCCGACGCCCCCGGAAAAATCAGATACTAAACGGCAATCGTTTCCAATCCGCGCCGGCTTCTTCTTTGAAAAACAAAGTGCCACGCCCGCCGATGATGATACCGTTACCCTTGGGTGAGAACGCCGCGGAAGCCAGCCACGAATAGGCCTTCAAGTCAATGATCTCCACCTTGTCGCCAACGATTTTGAGCACGACGCCCGCCACGCCCACGGCATAGACCGCATCCGGCGCGACAGCCGCTTTAAACAGGTTCACCTCGGTGCCTGTCGCGATTTTCTCCCACGTCTCGCCGCCGTCGACCGTGCGCACCAGCGTACCCTTCGTGCCCACCGCCCAACCATGCTGCGCGTCGCGGAAAACGATATCGTAGAGCGCGAAGTGCGTTCCCACCTGGACGATTTCCCAGGTCGCACCACCATCGTGCGTGCGGAACATGTTGCTCAGCGTATCGGCCGACACGTCCTCATCCAGCGCCGCTTCCCACGCCGGATACTCGCCGACAAGAAAGCCGTTTTGCGCGTCGTGCATATACAGCGCGTTGATGGAGGCGTTGGCCATGGGCTCGAGAATTTCCTTAATCCACGTCTTGCCGCCATCCACCGTGCGAATCACACGCCCGAAATTGCCCACGGCCCAGCCATGCTGTGAATCGACGAAATCAACGTCGAAAAGCGGTTCCTCGCACACGGCGTCGTGTTTGAACCAGTTTCCTCCACCGTCAGCCGTCGAAATGACTTTGCCGGCGCGTCCCACAATCCAACCGTGGTCCGCGTCTAGGAAATCCACCGCAAACAAGGCTTGCTCGGAAAGGTCACAGGCTCGTTTCCATGATTTGCCACCGTCGGGCGTGGTGAGCACGATGCCCGGATAGCCAACCACCCATCCCTGGTCTTCGGTAGCGAACGTCGCGTCGAAGAGGCGGTCACGGTACGCAAGCGTCGGGCAATCGCCGTTGGTGAGCGCGAATACGACACCCGTCGCCCCGCCGAGTATCGCGAGGGAAACACCGGCGACAACCAGGCACAAGCCGAGTCGGAATTTCATTCCGTTCATCTCCTTTGACAAAATGCACAAACGGGCACGGTAAGCCGCGCCCTTTCGTCAGTTGCTATCGGATGACGGGACGACCGGCCGGCCGCCCCGCCTTTGAATTCAACCGGCGGTTACCGGGCGTTCTTGCGCAGATTGGCCAAGGTGAATTGGGACGGTTTCAGACCGACGTTCACCTTCGACTTGAACCAACCGAACGCCGTCGCGTGCTCGCCCTGCAAATCGATCACGACCGAGGTCCCGATATCGGCGGGTTGCGACGCGGCATTCGGCGACTTGTTCCAAGCGTTGATCAGAATTTTCCAGAGCTGTCCCTTTTTGTCGTACGCTTCCTTGTACAGGATGAAATAGGATTCCGCGTCGACGTAGAAGATCATCTTGCTGTACGGGTAGTCCCGGAATTTCGGTATTACTTCCAACACGTACATGGGACGTGGTTCGTATTTCGCTTTGAAGTTCCAATAGGGCGCATTGTCGAAATCGAACACCTGTTTCACCGCCTGGCGGCCGTGCGGGATCTCGGAGTTCATCGGCGCCAGGAAGGTCCCTTTGGCGAGAATTTTCCATTTCATCCACTCGGGATAGCCCATGTAACCGCGCACGTCTTCGTACAGGAGGTCGGTGTTGTTCCAGGCGTCACCGCGGGTGCCGAAGGAAAAACGAATTGGGCGGCGTTGCGCCGGATTGTAAATGTAGCCGTCTTGATCCTTCGGCTCTACATAACGCCAATACAGGGCCGTGAAGCCTTTCTTGTCGAAGGGTTTCAGGCAGGTGGTCATTGAATAGTATTGGATGTTTTTCGCCGCCGCCTCGGGAATATGCGGTTTCGGCGCGATGTCCGTCCGGAACATGGAGCGGGCGATGTAGTCCCACGTCCATTCCTCGCTGCGCTCGACGCCGCGTTTGGCGTTGATCCAGTACACGCCGAATTCGTTCGCCGCATCGTCGCCGAGGTAGTTGTAAGTGTAGTTCCAGGAAACTTCGTATCCGTTCTTCGGATTCGGGAACGGCAACCCGGCGTTGTAGCTTTTCAGCCCCTTCTTCCGGGCGCTCGCTCCCACGTCGATTGCCTGCGGTTGTCCAAGATATTTGTTGGTGGCCGCAATGTAGCTGTTGGACGGCACGTAGGCTTCGTAGTTTTTCGTCCACAACTTGTACTTGTACTTTTTGGCCAGCAAGACGATAGACGGCGGCAGCAGCTTTTCCACCGGACCGATATTCGACGCGTCGATGACCTGATTCGGTTGGAAACCGGCTGGATTCTTGTCCACGGCGAATCCCACCGAACTACCCCAATTGCCGCGTGTGATGGCACCGCCGGTAACCAAAACCGGGACGGCAAGTAACATCGCCGCGACGACGATGAATGCGAATGTTTTCCTCGACATGTCTACTCCTCCAAGCGTTCCGCTATGATTGTCTAAAATTGGTACCGCACGCGGACATTGACTTCGTCGCGATCCCGGAATAGGCCCAGGCCCTTATAAGGGTGCTCGCCCTCGATGGCGTTGTAGGCTGCCTTGATACGCCAGCTATTACCGAGAGTGAAATTAAGCGACGTCGACAAAATACCGGACTTCGAATTCTCGTCGTAAACCCCGACAATAAACGGCGACACCAGACCGTGGGCATAGCTGGTCAGGATGCCGAAGGCGTAAATTGTCTGGATCTCCGAGATTTTCGATGAGTCGTATCCGGTAATGGCCGTGACGAACCAATCCTCGTTCTCTTCTTTTGTACCGTCAGCAAATTCCTCTTTAATCTGCGCGCCACCGGGAATAACGGTTTGGATAAACTGCGCCTGAACGATGATTGAGCTTGTCGGATTGAGCCAGCGAATTTGATTCGGCCGCAGCAAGGTGAGACCGTAGTTGTAGGTGTCTTTCCGTTCGCGGTGGAAATCGGCCCGTAGCTTGTCCGCGTTGGTCGGCGATTGAAACCAACCACCGCGGCGCCGCGGGCTGGTCATTGTGCCCGGCGCCAGGAAGGAGTTAACCGGATAATACCGGCCCGGCAGGAAGGTTCCTTCGAAACGGAGCACCGTGCTGACCGGCTGGGGCATCACCCATTCCCACGACAAGCCATAATGCTCCTGCTTCGGAAAATCGAGAAAGACTTCCACTTCACGGAAGCCTTCGGCGTTGGGATTCTTTGTCTGCTCGGCGTATTTTTGAATCGGCGGCGACATGTTGTGGCCGTGGTAATACACTAAGGTATAGGTGAACGGGCCGATAATGTGCTTCCATCGCAAGCCGTAGCGCGAGTCGGTAAGATCGTTTTCCGGATATAGCAAGGTCTTACGCACAATTTTCAGATTCGACTGAAAATCGTTCTTCTGCGTAACCGGCAAACCCCAGGCGCCGACGAAGGTCAGCGGTACGGTTACCGTGTCTTCCGGATCGTCGATCAAGGGCACGAAAACGCCCTCAATGCTTGCGCTGATCGGGGCGATGTCGAAGAGCGTCTTGCCCATCCACAGCGGAATCCGCTGCTCCTCGAACGCCTCGAAAATACTCACGTGCCACGTCGAGTCAATCGGGTTGATCACGTCAAGCAAACGGGCGTTAGCCGACTCACCCCACGCGACCTGCTGGCGACCCAGGCGCAGGCTCCACCAATCGGTCGGATAGACGTCGACATACAGTTCGCGGAATTCGGCCTCGTTGTAATACTTATCCCATACATGCATCCGCTTTTCGCGCTGCACGTTCGGGTCGTAATTCCACGAGGTATCGGCAAACAACTCCGGGAACTGGGCAAACCGGTCGGCCAGCAAACTCGCCGAACGTACGCCGCGGAACATTGCGAATACGGCGACTTGCTCAAAGGGCTGCCACGTCGATTCCAGTTGCAGCGTATTGCGGAACATCGACGCCTGGCCGTAGAAGCCCCCGTGCTCTTTCGGGAAGCCGTCTTCGTCTCGCTTGTTCTCGTATTGCGAAACGAACACGCCGAATTGCGTCTGAATGTACCCGTTTAACGAAAAAGAACTCTCGTCATCCTGCGCCCACACCACGCTGCCGAACAGTAATACAAATACTAGGGCGCCTACCGAAACGTTACGCAGTGATGCCATCCTCTCCCCCGAAATCCTTGGACGTTTCACGGCCCGTGGGCCGCCTACATCAATACGGGGAACGGGCCGAAGCCCGCTCCCCGCTTCTCACTTACGATCTGTTATGGCGTTGTACCGTTGCACGTCTATTCGGTGCACCAGCCGCCTTGCGGAGTGCTGGTGAACTCATCTTTGGCAAAATAGACGTTCTGAATGATCACGCTGTCGGCTACGACGCGCGGCAGGAACGCCGACTCTTCGCCGCCCTCGGCCGTGGCCGTAATCGTTATGCCGGCGTCCGTCGGAGTAATATTCAACCCGACAAACACGCCGTCTTCCGGGTTCGTGCCTTCGCCGTCCTGCGGATCGCCAGGAGCCGTGATATCACGTCCGTGCGTCGGCAGACCCAACGCGCCGCCCAGG
>JAVCCK010000036.1 GCA_030765525.1 Candidatus Lernaella stagnicola | reverse complement strand
TGTCTTTGTACATCCTTTCCCCCGTCGTTTCGTAACCGAAACAACGGGAAATAACTCAGGATGCCACGACTTTCCACCGCCTCCACCAAACCCGGCGAGTGCTTCACTTTTCAACCGGCGATCACATGGGGCACCAACTTTGTTAATGTGACTCAATTGTGGTGTGATTTTGGGAGGAAATAATGCGTTTTATTGGAACCGGTGACGTGACTTATATTCTGCTTAGCGGGATCGAAGTTGCCGATACCATTAGGCTTAGTGACAATGTAGAACTTCATACTGCGGATGCGTCGCATCTTGATCTCCACACAACACTGTCTGCGTGCTCACACCCGGATGATATTGCGGTAGCGGCCGCCTTCATTCCGCGTATAACCGCACAGTTCAGGGTCACGGCTGCGAATCCTAAAGAACTTGCGGTAGCGGCATGGAATTCAGCTTGGGACGCCCTTCTTCTTAGCGCATTTTTTCGCACCGAGATCGGATTCAATCTACAATGTAATACAGCGGCACAAGAGATCGGAGCCGAAAGTACACTGTGCGCGACCAACCTCGGCATGCGCGGATTAACGAATTCGCCACCACATAAGGTCACCGATGAGGAATCCCGCTGGATCACGGACAATCATGCCAATGCGTGGCGGTTATTAGACAATGAGCGGTTTCAAAATGCCGTTCATTGCCTTGCGACGTACCCTTGGCATACAATGGGTCGCGTGCAAATGGCAATCCTTTGGGCAGGAATCGAAGGGATGTTTGGTGTCACAACAGAGATCAAATTTAGGCTCAGCTTGTATATTGCTCGATTCCTTCAGCCCGATAACGTCGAAAAGCGAAAAGCAATTTTCGATTCAATGAAGAAACTGTATAATTCACGTTCGGCGGCAGTGCATGGCTCCAAAATAAAGGGCGACACATCGTCTTTCGTTGATCAATCCGCCGATATTCTCTGCAAATTATTAAGAAAATGCGCAGAAGCGAATGCGATGCCCGACGAGCGCAAGCTGGTTCCGTAACCAACAACCGCTGGGTATTCCTGTGAAGTGAAAGATCATGCGAAGCTAAACGTGGTTTGCTGGATGCTTGCCCTAGAAACTAAACTTGGGATCGCAAGTACTTGAAATAGCTAGTTAACCAAGACTAGCTTGCGTTGCCTAGCAATGGTTACAATACTTATTCTCTGTGACTAATATTTGAGGCACTTTTTGCATCTCGGGGTATTTTCGGGCAGATCGATTTGAAAAACTGCCTTTTTATAACGGCTTGAAATGTATGCAAGATGCCGGAATAAGGTCGCTTTTCAGTGTGTGAAGAGGTCTGCTCGACTCCCAGTTACTTCCGCCGGATTGCCTCATCCGTCAAATTAGATTGATTAAAAGGTTGACATTTACACGAGGAGTATTATGTTGGCTCCGCAAGGTCAAGTTATTTTGATCTTGGATGAGAAGAAATCATCCCGACTTACTTCACACTCTCCTCTATGGTTTATCTCCAAAAAGGTTTGTAAGTTTAGGAAGGTACTGGATGAAGGTTGACCACTGTGGACGACCGAGTGACGGCGGGCACTACTACCCGCCAAATGAATCGGGCCGTATTAATTGCGGCGCGAGAGGAAAGTGAGATACGAGTTATGGGTAAAAAAATGTATGTCGGCGGTCTGAGCTGGGACACAACGGATGAGAGCCTGCGCAGCGCATTCTCAAAGCACGGCGAAGTGACCGAAGTCGCCGTAATCATGGACCGAGACACTGGGCGCTCCCGGGGATTCGGATTCGTGACGATGGCCGACGAAGCCGGGGCCAAAGCGGCCATTTCCGCCCTGGACGGAACCAGCCTCGATGGGCGTTCCATCAAGGTAAGCGAAGCGAAAGAGAGAAGCCCGCGAGACAACCGTGGCGGCGGTGGCCGCTATTAGTCCGACCGGGACAACAAAGAACGCAAGAAAGACGTTGCGACCTGAATTCATTCGCAACGGCTGAAAATTAGGGGCGGAATCCGAAAACGATTCCGTCCCTTATATTTTCGCCATGTATCAGGTCCTTCATGGGTTACGGGCGCTTACGAGTCCGTGACCCTTTGTTTTTAAAACACTATGGGCTAGAAGTGGCCGGATGCGAAGCGACGGATCACTCCGCGGAAAATTCGATCTGCGTTTGGGCGGCGGCTTCGCCGTCAACCAGGAGCGTGAAGTTCACCGGCCCGAGGGATTGCTCAAGGTGGCCCAAACTTCGGGCCCAGAAGTCGCGCTGTTGCCCAATCCGATAATCGAGAAAATAGTCCATCTGATGATCGCCGATGAATCGATCCGGACCAATCCAGTCAGTCCAAACAGGCTCGAAGGCCAGGGCGTCGAGTCTACCCAGGGAACGAAGTATTTCGATCGAGTCCGGATGATCGGACACGACTGCGATTTCGTGGCCGGCCGCCCATTCGCCGTTGGGGGCCATGAGATCGATGTGAATGACGCCCAGATCGCGGCCGTCGGTGGCGACGGTAAGTCGTTCGCCGCCCTCTGGTGCGAAAAAGTCGATATCGGCCGTTTCGGAGATTGCATCGAAGACGTCGAATTGCACACGTAAGGCCCCGCCTTGTCCGTCCACGATGATTTGGCGGCGGTCGTGGTCGATCCACGGCGTAAGGTGCGGCGCGAATTGGAAGATCGCATCCAGATTCATGGCCTGCATTTGGTCGAAGGATTCGACGATCTCGAAACGGACGCTGTTTATCTCGCCTAATGCGCGTTCATCGAAAAACTCGCTGAAATCGATCTTTGATCCGCCGGAGACTCCGAAGGTCAATTGATGGCTTTGCTCGCCATCGTCGCCCGTCAGTTGTAGGTTCACCTTCAACGTACCGGCGCCCGTCGCCTCGATTTTGGCGATAAGGCCGAGAAGCGGATAAGTCTCGACGATCTCGGTCGCCGTTCCCGGTTCCACATCGGCCAGGACTCGTCGTAAAACGCCGGTGCTTTCGGTACTCGGGTCCCAAGCACAATCGACGCACGCGAAAACGCCAAAACCGTAGGGGAAAAGATCGATCACGTCGCCGGGCTCCAACGCGAAGCCCCTGGCGTCGCCGATAATCGGCTCGTAATCCGACGTAACGTTGTCCTCGACGCTGTCGTACAAGGAAGCGACGAACTGTAAATAGCCGCCGCCGCGGGAGTACCCGAGCTGGTCGATGTAGTGGGGTAGAATATCGGCCGCAGCACCTTCGATTTCCTCGAAAGACAGGATGCGGCCGTCGTCGTTCCAATACATCGCATTATTGGTTGGATCGAAGTGATGCCATCCGCCGTCGTATCGAAGGCTCGCGCCGACGTGCCCGCTGGGCCAATCGATTCTCGTTTCGCATTGCTCCCACCCGAGCATGCCGGCCAGAGTCAAGAAAACCTTCGAGTGATTTTCGCACCAGCAATATCCGTAGGTGTGAAAAATATCCGGGACGGCGTGATTGTGATTCGTGTGGACGGAGTCGTACGGCGGCGCGGCGAAGAAGAGATTCTGCGCGACGAATTCCATGAGGAAAAGCGCCATTTGCCGTCTTGTCATCCCGTTGGTGGCGCATTGAAGCCACGCTTGGAGGCTTTCGGCGCTGCGAAAGTCGGGCTGATCCGGCGTCCGCAGGCCCACCATGGATGAGATTTCATCGTCGATGTTTTCCAGGCGGATGCGAAGCGGTGTCGACGCGCCGGCGGCATCGGGTAGCGTGATCGTCGTCGGAAAGACTTCTACGTTATTGGATGAGTAGCGCGTCATAAGGTCGGCGTGCTTTTCAAAGTCGGAACGAAAAACGACCTCACCTGCGACCTTCAACTCGACGGCGTGCCCGCCGTTTTCCACGTTGAGCCATTGCATGACGGCCCATGGAATCGCGTCGCCGTCGAGGAACAGATCGGCGCCGGCCTCGCGATAATCTTCGTCAATGACCAGGAGCAACTCCTCTGTGAAATAGCGCACGCCGTTCAAAGGCGACTTGATGGGTGGGTCGGGATGCTCAAATACCGTGTCGTCGTCGTTGTTATTGTTATCGTTATCGTTATTGTCGTCGTTATCATCGTCGTCGTTGTCGTCATTATCATCGTCGTCCACATCGTCGTCGGCAGCGACGTAACCGCGCTGTTCGTCGCGGTCGCCGGAGCCGCATCCGATCGAGGCGAAAGCGATCATCACGGCGATCAAGGCTGCGAAACAGACGACAAACCTCATCCCATCTCCTGGACAGTTCGATTGATTCTACCTTGAAATAAGGATTGTCACTAAAAAAACAAAAGCCATCAAAGGTCGGATACGACGCAGCGATCATATCGAGGAGGTCGGAATCAGGTTGTCACTTGGTAAATGGGTTTTTATGAATCGGGAAAACTAGGTAGATCTTTCGGCTCGTCCATCCGATCGCCTTTCTCCGGAATGATAGGCTCGCCGTTTTCATTGACTTCGGCGTGTTCTTCGCGCAGTTGCTCGGCCATGTGTGTTTTTTCCGGCTCGAGGATGGAATGCAGTTCCATTAGGGCGCTGCCGACGGCGCCGGGAGCCGGTGTCTTTTTTCGATAGTAGAGCCATCCCCTCGCTTCGCAGTACAACAGCAAGCGATCGATCAGCCAAAATGCCGCGACGACACCGCCGAGGATCAAAGCCCATTTCAAGAACGACATGTTTACAAACCTCGGTGTTTTCCCACCCTTAGCAAGGTGGTGTCGCTTGGAGAGTGTGTCAAGGGACGAGCGTCGGCACGTGATCGAAGGCGCTTTTTCGCGGGAATTGAGAAGAGTGATAACGCAAACGCTTCCTCTTATTGAGCATGGCAGACGGCATGGCGGCCTATGCGCCCGGATTGGAGGAGGCAGGCCGCGAAAGAAAGGTTTGGAAACCATCGCACTCGGGTTATAAAGCCGAAAGGCAACAAACCGCCGAGGAAAGAAACGAACGATGAAAAAGCGCGTCTTGTTTCTTTGCACTTCGAACCGCTGCCGGTCGCAAATGGCCGAGGCGCTGGTGAACCACGACTTGGGCGACCGCTTCGTGGCCTTCTCAGCGGGCACGGCGCCCAAGAGCCCACATCCGATGGCCTTGCAGGTGCTGGCCGAAGTGGGCGTCGACCATCCCGCCGCGCGAAGCAAACACATGGATGAATTCGCGGTACAAACCTTCGATTTTGTGATCACACTGTGCGACCGCGCCAACGAAACCTGCCCCGTCTTTTTCGGCGGGGTCCGGCGAGTACATTTGGGTTTTGACGATCCAGACGAGGCCGAAGGCTCAGAGGAAGAGAAGTTGGCCGTTTTCCGCCGGGTGCGCGATGAGATCCGGGAGAAGGTCGAACAATACCTGACACAAGACCCATCAAGCCGCATGACGTGAGTCGACAGATTTCCGCCCCAATGCCCGCCACCACAGACAGGTCCGTAGCGCTGTTGACAATATGGCCAAGTTGCCATAGTATCTGATTTCGGAAACACACCCACGGAGGGCAAGTCGGTGGTAGTGGCGCAGAAACCGAAGGACGTTTTCAAGAAGCAGGCGCAGGTTCTCAAGGCGCTGGCTCACGAATCGCGCTTGTTGATCGTTCATCGCCTCAATGAAGGCGAGGCGACGGCCGGCGAGTTGACGAAATTGGTCGGCTCGGATCAAACCACGGTGTCGAAGCACTTGGCGATTCTGCGCGCTCACGGGATCGTCGACAGCCGTCGCGAGGGCAATAACGCGGTGTACCGACTCAACACGCCGTGCGTCGTGAATTTTTTCGTTTGTGCCGCCAACGTGTTGAAAGAGCGAACCGAATGATTCTGTTGTTATGAATTGCCTACATGGCCATAACGCCATGTTGCGGATGAAGGACAATGCGCGAAATCACGAAGCTACTCATCATGATCGGGCTGTTTTTGCTGGCATTCTTTCTGCCGGTGGAAAGCGCCCGCTTTCAGTCGGCGATTCAAGAAAGCTTCTCGCTGGTGAAGTGGTATTCGCGGGAACACGTGTTGCTCTGCTTGGTGCCAGCGTTTTTCATCGCCGGGGCGATCAGCGTCTTCGTCAGCCAGGGCGCGGTGATGAAGTACCTGGGGCCGGCGGCGAAAAAGCTGATTGCCTACCCGGTCGCGGCGATTTCCGGAACGATCTTGGCCGTGTGCTCCTGCACCGTGCTGCCGCTTTTTGCGGGGATTCACAAACGGGGCGCAGGTCTCGGCCCGGCGACGGCGTTTCTGTATTCCGGCCCGGCGATCAACGTGCTGGCGATCATTCTCACGGCCCGCGTGCTCGGGTGGGAGTTGGGCGTGGCGCGGGCGGTTGGGGCGATTGTTTTTGCGATCGTCATCGGCGCGGCAATGCAGTTGATCTTCCGCAAAGACGAAGCGGCGCGGGCCGAGCAAAACGCGAGCATCGTCATACCGGAAGAGGACGGCGCGCGGAAGCTGTGGCAGGACGGCCTGTACTTCGCGGCGATGATCGGCATTCTGGTTTTCGCCAACTGGGGCAGGCCGAGCGAGGGCGCGGCGGGGCTTTGGGCGGCGATTTTCAGCGCGAAATGGGTGATTACCGGCGTATTTGCCGTCGTTCTGGCGGCAACGATTTTCGCTTGGTTCAAGAAAGACGAGTTATCCGACTGGGTGGATTCCAGTTGGACGTTTGCCAAACAGATCATGCCGTTGCTGTTGGCCGGTGTTTTCGCGGCCGGCTTGTTGCTGGGCGGACCCGAGTCAAAAGATGCCGGGCTTATTCCCAACACGTGGGTGGAATCGCTGGTAGGCGGCAATTCCCTGGGGGCGAATTTTTTCGCCTCGATTGTCGGCGCCTTCATGTACTTCGCTACGCTGACCGAAGTGCCGATTCTGGAAGGCTTGCTTAAATCGGGAATGGGCAAGGGCCCGGCGTTGGCGTTGCTGCTGGCCGGCCCGGCGTTGTCATTACCGAACATGCTGGTGATCCGCAGCGTCATCGGCACCAAAAAGACCGCCGTGTATGTGGCGCTGGTCGTTGTGTTTTCGACTGTGGCCGGGATTCTATACGGTGTCATCGCTTAAAGGAGAAAGGAACGTTTTGATGAAAATTGAGGTTCTAGGTATCGGTTGCCCCAAGTGTAAAAAACTTTATGAGGAGGCCGCGAAAGCCGTCGCCGAAACCGGTGTGTCGGCCAAGTTGATCAAGGTCGAAAAGCTCGACGACATTATGCGCTACGGCGTGATGGTGACTCCCACGTTGGTGATCGACGGACAGGTGAAGAGCTCGGGAAGAGTGGTCAAGGCGGCGCAAATCGCCGGCTGGTTGCTTGAGGCGGCCAAGTAGCACGCGTGGAGCGGCGCATGTTGAACGCATCCGCCATCGCGCGAAGGGAAGGGATCGCTCCCCTTGGAAGAATTGCTGAGCAACGCGGAAACCTACATCCATACCAACCCCTGGTTGGCGCTGGTCGTGGTCTTTTTCGGCGGTCTGCTGACGGCCAGCAACCCTTGCGTGCTGGCGATGATTCCCCTCACGATCGGTTTCGTGTCGGGCGACAACGCGATCAAATCTACAAAGAGCGCTTTTGTTTTTTCCTTGTTTTTCGTGCTGGGCCTGGCGGCGATGTTCACCGCAATGGGCCTCGTGGCCGCCTTGGTCGGTCGCCTGTTCGGGAATATGTCGCCCATTTGGAACTGGATTGTGGCCGGCGTGTGCCTGGTCATGGGGCTGCACTTGATGGGCGTGCTGAAGGTGCCGATTCCGCAACTCAACGTAAACTCGAATGTGAAAGGCGGCGTCGGAGCTTTCGTGCTTGGTCTACTGTTCGGGATCGTTTCGGCACCCTGCGCCGCGCCGATCCTGGTGGTGCTGTTGACTTACATCGCGGGCAGCAACTCATCGACTGCCTACGGCGGATTGCTGCTGCTGGTGTATGCCCTGGGCCACTGCGTTTTGATCCTGGTGGCCGGAACGAGCATCGGCGCGGCGAAATCTATTATCGAGAACAAGAAGCTCACCTCAGCCACGAACTGGCTGCGGCGGGCGTCCGGTGTGTTGATCATCTTGGTCGGAGCGTACTTCGCCTATCGGGGAGTTTGACGTGAGCTTTTTCAAAACGAACCTTTTCGCTTTGGCAGTTGCCCTGATGTTTTTCCTTGGTGTTGTCGCCTGCGAGACGCCTGCCGCGAAAAGTGACGCAACCACTCCGGCGCCTGCAAAAAAAGAGGGCTACCAATCCGCCGCCCCGGAAATCGCGGAGTACGTCGCCAAGGGGCTGCCGCTGTTGCTCGATTTCGGTATGGGTTATTGCATCCCGTGCAAGAAGATGGCGCCGGATTTGGCGCAATTGCACGGAGAGTTGGCCGGAAAGGTATTGGTTCGCTTCAATGACCTTCGCCGGGAAAAGGAACTCGCGCAAAAATACCGCATTCGGGTCATGCCCACGCAAGTGTATGTGGACAGCGGCGGCAAGGAAGTCTACCGCCACGAGGGCTATGCCTCGAAAGCGGATATGCTTGCCAAGCTAAAAGAGGTTAGGTTTTTGCCGTGACCACGCATTCCCGAACGCCGATCGCGTACTTATTACCGTTGTTGTTGCTGGTGACCGCTTTCGCGGTTATGGCTTGCGAGCAGCGCGGAGTTGCCGCCGAGCCTCAAGGCGCGCAATCCGGCGATGGGGACCGGCCGACAGCGGCAACGGGCCCGGTGGAAAAACTCGTGTTCATATTCAATTCCGAGGCGTGCGCGTGTGAACGGGATAGGAATCAAGAAGCGGAAGATGCCATGGCCGCTATTCTGCAAGGCAACCCGCCGCCGGCGCCGTTACAGCGAATCGACATCGCCAAGGACGTGACCGTCTTGCGAACGTACCAAAAACAGACCTTCATCGGTTTTCTGCCGGTTCTGCTTGCGCTCGACACCCAAGATCGAGTCGTCACGAAAGTCGAAGGCCTGTTCGGCAAACAAACGACTCCCCTGACCGAACTCCTCAAGGCCGACGAGAGGGCGAAGTAAACCCCCTCGCAGCTTTCGGGGGCGAGGTCGCCCTGCCGTTTCTGTTTCTTTAATGATAGCGTTTCGAAGCTTATTGCGCGGTGGCGATAAGTTTTTCAGGGTTGGTGTGTGAGCGGGAAGCTCGTCATATGCTAAAAATCGTTACTTTAAGGCGGATATCATGCGATCGGTAAGATTGACTTGGATCGCGGCGGCGTTCGTGCTGCTGCTGGCGACGCTGTTGGCTTTTGGCTGTCTCGAACAAAACTCCGCAGAGCCGGACGACGACGATTCGGACGCGCCCATGGCGGCGTCGGACGACGATTCGGCCGTCGATGAGGCCGCCGGGCGAACACCGGGATTGGACGTTACGTTCATCGGCGACGATCAGGTTGATGTCGTACTGCGGCCGGATTTCGCGACGTGGCGGACCGTTGAGGTCGAGGGCGTCGAATTCGTGCGGATCACGTACCAAAACCGCGGCACGGAACAAGAGGTCGGCGCGCCCGCGGTGCCGTTGCTGTTCACGTCGTTTGCCGTGCCGCAGGGTGCGGAAGTCGACATCGACGTCAAAGCCGTCTCGTGGCGTTCGTTCGACAATGTGCTGCTTTTCCCCTTCCAACCCTTTCCCGTTGAAAGCGAGCGTGAGGCCGAACCCTTCGCGTGGGACGAAGAGGCCTACGGACGCGACGAATTCGTGCCGGCGTCTCCGGCGCGGCTGACCAGCGACCACATGATGCGCGGCGTGCGAATCAACCAGGTGGCGCTGACCAATTTTCGTTACAACGCGGCGCGCCGCGTTTTGCAGGTGTGCGACGAACTGCGGGTGTCGTTCCGTTTTCGTGGCGGAACCGATCACTACATGCGCGACGATCGCTTGTGGAGCGACGCCTTTGGCCGGGTCTACGAAGCGGAATTGATCAACTACTCCGCGTTGGAAAAGCCGCAGCGCCCGGCGTCGACCAAAAGCGCGACCGGCGCCGATTTTCTGATTATCACGCCGGCGGCCTTCACCGATGCGGCCGACACGCTGGCTGCGTGGAAGATCAAGACGGGTATCGACACCCGCGTGGTGACAACCACGACCACGGGCGGCATGTCGTCCGAGATTCAAAGCTACATTCAGGATGCCTACGACACGTGGACCCCGACCCCCGCGTACGTGCTGCTGTTGGGCGATGTCGAGGACATCCCGACAAACTACGAGACGCTGCATCCTTACGCTTCCTACGGTTCGACTTGTTACATCGCCGCCGACATGTATTACGCGACGGTGGACGGCACCGATTGGGTGCCCGACCTCGCGATCGGCCGCATTCCCGTGGATTCGCTGGCGCTGGCTCAGGATCGGGTCGACAAGCTCGTGCAATACGAAAGCGACCCGCCGAGCAATGCGTCGTTTTTCACCAAGACGGTTCACGCGGCGTACTTTCAGGATAGCGACGACTACAACAGCTACGCCGACCGGCGTTTCTTGTTGACGTCGGAAGAGGCTTACCAGTTTTTCACCAATATCGTGACGTCGGTTTCCTATACGACAGAGCGGATCTATGTGGCCGATGTGGCCGGCGGCGTCGTGCCGCTTTATTGGAACCAGGGTTCGTACGATTGGTTCGCCTCGTGGTGGGACACAACGTTGGGCCTCTCGACGCTGGACATACCGGACGAGTTGCTCATCGCCAATGGTTTCCCGTGGGATGGCGACGCCGACGATATCGGCGTGGCGGTGAACAACGGCGCGTTTCTCCTGACCCATCGCGACCACGGCGGCGTTACCGGTTGGTCGCATCCGTACTATCGCTCCAGTCACGTCGACACGCTCACCAACGGAGAGTTGTTGCCCTTGGTGTTTTCGATCAATTGCGAAACCGGTTGGTTCGACGTGGAAACCGACGATACCTTTAGCTGCGACAAAGACAGTACTTATTCAATATTCTGCGAACAGTGGATGAACAATACGTCCGGCGGCGCCATGGGCGTGGTCGGCGCGTCGCGCGTCAGCTACTCGAACATCAACGATCGCCTGTTTTGGGGGTGGATGGATTTCCTCTACCCCGATTACGTGCCGGGCTACGGTAGCGCCAAGGTCGATCCCGCTTACCGGATGGGCGACATGCTCAACTACGGGAAAGCGTATCTGGCTTCGGAGTACGGTTTTTCGAGCACCGTGCACGTCGCGTTTGATGAGTTCCATTGGTTCGGCGATCCCACGACCCGCGTGTGGACCGATGTGCCCGGAACCATAAACGTAACGCACGGCCCCACGATCGCGACCGGCACCACGACGCTGGACATCTGTGTTGACGTTGACGGCTCCTTGGTCGGCCTTTCGCAAGACAACGAAGTCCTGGGAACGGCGACGGTTAGCGGCGGCGTGGCAAGCGCGTCCTTTGCCGCGATTTCCTCCGGCTCTGATGTGTACGTCACCGCAACCAAGCACAATTACCGGCCTTATCAGGGAACCATGAGCGTTGTCCCCGGCGATGACGACGATGATGATGACGATGATGATGACGACGATGATGACGACGATGATGATGATGACGACGATGATGATGACGATGATGACGACGATGATGACGACGACGATGATGACGATGATGACGATGATGATGACGATGACGACGATGATGACGACGATGATGATGACGACGACGATAATGATGACGACAACGATGACGACGATGATAATGACACCACGCCGGGTCTCGCGCAGGGCGATCTGTTGATCACCGAAATCATGAAGGACCCTTACGCTCTGGACGATACCGAGGGCGAGTGGGTGGAAATCTATAACGCGACGGGTTCAACGGTTGATCTGCAAGGGCTCGTGCTACGCGACGAGGGTATCGACTCCCACACGATCGCCTCATCGGTGTCCGTGCCCGCGGGCGGGTACGCGGTGTTGGGTCGCAATTCGGCAGCGACGGTCGAAGTGGACTACGTGTACAGCGGCTTTCTGCTATCCAACGCCGACGACGAGGTCATTCTCGCGCGGAACATAAGCGACGCGACGGAAGTGATCATCGCGCAAGTCTATTACGACGACGCAACGTTCCCCGACACGACGGGCGTGGCGCTTAATTTGGATCCGGATGCCTTCGACTACGACCTTGCGCAGGTCGGCGCCAACTGGTGCGACGCGTCGTTGACCTTTGATACCGGCGATCTCGGCACTCCGGGTGCCGTGAATACCGATTGCGGCACAGGCGACGACGACGATGACGACGACGATGACGACGATGATGATGACGATGATGACGACGACGATGACGACGACGATGATGATGACGACGATGATGACGACGACGATGATGACGACGACGATGATGACGACGACGATGATG